>DAOVLV010000104.1 GCA_030631085.1 Planctomycetales bacterium
CGGACCGAAGCGACCTCGTGGGCGTAAAAAACAGTCCGCACGTCCGCACGCTCATCCATTATAGCTCTCAATACCGTCGGCATACCCATGTACTCGTGCGAAAAAAGAACCACCGGCTCGCGTACCACGGCCGTCTCGGCCGTGATTTCTTTTTCACCCACGGGCGAGACATCTATACTACGATTCACGGGCGGGACGCCCGTGCTACGTGCGCCGATGATGCGCATCGCCTCCCACGCGGGTTCAGCCAGGCGGACGTACTGCTCAAATTCCCAGATATGCTCGAACTTGTCGGATGGAACGGCGAATCTCCCGAACAACTCGGCTTTGAAACGATCCAACCGGTCACGATTACAGTTGAATACGTCCACGAGGAGGACCTCGACCTTGGCCGGCGCGGTTGAATCGCCGTCGGACACCTGGCGAGTCCCGTAAATAATCCCCACCCCGTATGCCTGCTCGACGGGTCTGAATTTCTCTGCCCATCCACCCGTATCTATCCCGTCGATGCTGCTGTAGAGAACCTCGCCATCGGACCCAAACCTTTCAGCCCCCGTCCGGTCGGTCGTAAATACCGGTCCGGCCAGGACAGTCCGCTCGAAGACCCGCTGGTAATCGTCCGACGTTACCAGCCCGGCTACAACCGCGCCGATCCCGCCCATCTTCTCGACGGCTTCATGTGTTATGTGAATTGCTACCACACCGGCTCCTCTTGGTAAATTGACAATTGGCGATTGACCATTGATAATCTTGTTTATTGTAACTTTATCGGTCCGGCAGAATATAGAAAGTGGATAAAATGTCTATAAATATTCTTTGCATAGGTGACGTAGTCGGTAAGTGTGGCCGGGCGGCGTTGGCGGAACTGTTGCCGGGGCTTATCCGTCAGCGTGAAATCGACCTCGTCGTCTGCAATGCCGAGAACGCAGCCGGCGGCAGCGGGTTGACTCCGGCGATGTTCAATAAACTGCTGCGCTACGGTGTGGACGTCGTAACGCTGGGCGACCACGTTTATCGAAAGCGCGATATAACCGAATCGCTCGGTAATTCCGAGCGTATCGTCAGGCCGGGCAACATTTCCGCCCGCGCTATCGGGCGAAGATGGACTGTCGTGCCGACCAAATCGGGAAAGCACCAGGTGGCGGTCGCGTGCCTGCTGGGGCAGATGTATATGAAACCGGCCGATTCGCCGTGGTCGGCGATAGAGAAAATCCTCGCTGAAATCCCACCGGCGGTGAAGATTCGCGTTCTCGACTTCCATGCCGAAGCCTCCAGCGAAAAAATCGCCATGGGCTGGCATTGCAACGGGCGTATCAGCGTGGTTTTTGGCACGCACACTCACATCCCGACGGCTGACGCTCGCGTGCTGGACGGTGGAACAGCCTACATTTCAGACCTCGGCATGACCGGCCCTTACGACGGCGTCCTGGGAAGAATGAAGGACCGCGTTCTGTACGCCCTGACGACTTCAATGCCGACGCCGTTTCAGATCGCAAAAAACGACGTGCGATTATGCGGAGCAATCGCCACGGTCGATCCGGACACGGGCCGGGCTGAAAGCATCGAACGGGTGGAAATAAAAGCAGAAGGACCGGTCGTTACCGAAGATAAAAAAAACTCGAACCACAAAGGACACAAAGAGCACCAGGAATAAAAGAAATAGAGAATTTCTCTTTGTGATCTTTGTGCCCTTTGTGGTTCATTCTGTTCTAATCACTCACCGCTCTGGTCGGCGCGTCGGGCGACGCCGACGGGTGCCGATCATTTGCTGAAGTCCAGGCGCAGGCGCCTCTCGCCCTTGATGATGTCAATAACCCCGCTCTTCCACGCCGACTTGAGGTAAGGACAATCATAGGTGTCGTAGTCGAGGTCCATGTCCTTGCCGTTGAGTTTTCGGTCGGCTTTAGTGTCAATGTAGAGAGTCCCGGCCCGCTTTGACGCATAGGTCAGCTGCATCTTCTTCGGGTCGAATTGGAGGTTATTTGAAGCAATCTCACGCCGGAAGGCGTCGAAGCCGCCGAAGTCTTCAATCAGGCCTACCTCGCAGACAGCGCCGTTCCGGGCGCCGAGGCTGATTACCTCAACGTCCTTCCACGAGCCAGTCTTGGTCCACTTGTGCCCGCCCAGCATTTTCAGTGCCGCGCAGACCTTACCCTCGCGGACAAAGATCCAGCCATTCTCTTCCAGGACTTCGTCGAATTCCTTGCGAGGGAGGTAGGCGTGTATGAATTGATACGGCTGTTTCTTTGGAATATCGTACAGCGCCACCATCGCCGTTTTGTTCTGGAAGAAGTGCCCGCAAAGGCAACGCAAGTCCCCCGTCCAGTAACCGTGTTCGCATCCGAGTTTACCCGGATGATGGGTGAAGATGCGCGCCCGGGTGCGCGTGCCGATTGTCAAGTCCCAATCATGTTGCTCGTGGCGGGCGTACCAGGCGCTCGGTCCGGGTGGGTAAGGGTCCTGCCGCTGAACACAGCCCATCACGTAATCCGGCGTGTAATAGGTGTATTTGCGGATGCTGCCGGGGAGCGGCTTGAGAGGCAAAACGTCCTTGACGTTATGCAGGTGCTTGCGCTCGCGGTTCTCATAGGGTTTGGGGCGGTCTAGGGCGATGTCCACGACGATCTTTTTCGGCCTGTAGCCGGAAACCAGGGCATCGACGATGGTCCCTCTGTTTGCGACGGTCTTCGGATCGATGTTGCCGAAATAGAGGTACTGGAGCGGGTAAGCGCCTTCGGCGGCGTGGTCTTTGGCGGAGCCGGCATAGATGCGCCCATGTGCGCCACAGTACATACCGTTCAGGCTGTCCACAGCCATATCGACCAGGAGCAGGTCGAGCATCATTCCCGACAGCTGCTTGATCCGCTTGTCCTTGGCATAGTCGTAGAGGCCGACGAGGCACTCCCAATCGGGCACAATGTAGCCTACGGAATCGAACTCCCCCCAGCCGCGCTGTGCGCGAAAGCGGATGTACCTGGCCAGCCAGTTCCCGTCTTCGAGAAACAGTTTCCTGCCTGTCTTGCTGTAGGCCTTGAACGTTTCGTCCGGAAACGCCTGGGCCATCAGGTATCGGCTGGTGTGGAAGAGCAGTTTGTGGTTTTCCGAGGCGTGCTTGCTCTGGAAGTTCTTGGTCAGGAAGAAGCGTTTGATCCGCTCGCACGTAGCCGGAGTCAGTTTGTCGGTGTCGTCAAACAGATGCCACGCCCGTGCCAGTTTCATCGCGACAAAATCGCACTCGCCCTGATGGTCGCGGCCACGCGGGTGCGGATGGTCGAACCACTCGGCTACGAAACTCAACTTGGCATTTGCCGCTTCGGCAAACCGACCGAGGTGCAGATTCGCAATGGCCCGGTTACCGTAGGTGTCACTCGATTTGTCCGCAATCATTTTGGCGGTGATCTTGCGCCCAGCCGTGTTTTCAAGGAGATGTTTGGCGCGCGCGTCAAATCCGGCTAATGATTCATCCACCGACAGCGATGGGATGTTCAACTTTTCACCAGCCATGGCGTTCTCGAGTTCCCCGGCAAAGAAGGACAAAAGGGCGAAAAAAATCAAAGAGCCAACGATCACGAATCGCACACTCATTGTTGATCTCCTCGTATTCTGCCAATCGACCGAAAACAGACTGACGCATCAAACATGAGACGCACCGGCCTGGCCCGTGCGTTGAGCAGCGCGGGCGGTGGGCAGGCCTCGATTGTAGGGCGGTTGGGCCTCCAGCGCCCAGCGGACGAAATCGCGGAATCGCCCCGCCGGGGCGCCCCAATCGTTACGAGCGTCCATTTCGGTCAAGGCCTGTTTCGGCGTCAGGTCGGAACGATAAAGCAGCCTGTACGCTTCCTTAATCTGCTTACGGTCGGCGTCGGTAATGTAATCGGCGCGGCGCAGGCCTACGCTGTTGAGACCCGCGACGTAGTTAATCTGACTGGCTACTACAAACGGCGGGATATGCTGAGAAGCGCCCCCGTGGCCACGTATCATCACCAGTTCGCCGACCCGGCAGAACTGATGCACCCCCGCGTAGGCAGAGAGAATCGCACCGTTACCGATCCGGCAATGACCGGCTACGGTGGCGCTGTTGGTCAGGACGACCCGGTCGCCGACAACGCTGTCGTGTCCGACGTGCGAACAGGCCATGAAGAAACATCCGCTGCCGATAACAGTCTCGCCGCCGGGAGTTGTCGCCCGATTGATGGTAACGCCCTCGCGGAAAATATTGTCCGAACCGATGCGAAGATAAGTCTTTTCGGTCGTATCGAATTTATAATCCTGCGGCTCGCCGCCGAGGACGGCGGACGGATGGACGACGTTGCCCGCCCCTATTGTTGTATAGCGCCGGATAACCGCCCCTGCCAGCAGTTCGCAGTTATCCCCAATCACTACATCCGATTCGACCACGGCATAAGGGCCTACGACTACGCCTTCGCCGAGTTCGGCCCGCTCGTCCACAATGGCTGTTTCGTGTATTTTTGTCGCCATGAATAATTCTCCACAACGCAGGATGTTAACCGCAAACTACGTAAAATAGTAGTCGGTAGTCCTCGCAGGGCAAAATCCGAAACGTAAAAAAACGAACATTTGTTTCTGTAATCTGTGTTTTGAACATTAGAAAATTCGGATTTTGAATTTGCTTCGGATTTCGTATTTCGACATTCGGATTTTGCTGTTTTGGCTACCGACTACTGATTACTAATTTGCGTTCGCGTCGTTCGCGGCTAGAATAACGGTGATGGTGAACGTTTCCGTTACAAACCGTATCGGCGATATCCTGGCCCCTTATGCCGAAGCCGTCAATACCGCCCTGGCGTCCGCCTTATGCGATGAGGCTGTGCCCGCGACGCTTGCCGAAGCGATGCGTTACGCCTGCCTGAACGGCGGAAAGCGTTTGCGCCCGGCGCTGGTAATGCTGGCAGCTGAAACCGTTACCGAGAAAGAGCATTGGCTCGCCGATTCGCTCGGCGCGGCGGTGGCCATCGAAATGGTGCACTGCTACAGCCTGGTGCATGACGACCTTCCGGCAATGGATGACGACACTCTCCGGCGTGGCAGGGAAACCTGCCACGTGAAATTCGGCGAGGCAATGGCTATACTGACCGGCGACGCGCTTCTGACGCGAGCATTCGGGGTTCTCTCCGGCGGTTTCGCAGACGCGAGTATTGCGATGAAACTAATCGGGACGCTCTCCGCCGCCGCCGGACCGATAGGAATGGTGGCTGGACAGGTCGCCGACATGGAACTGTGCGAAGTGCCGTCCGGCGACGAAGGCAGAAGGTATATCCATCTGCGAAAGACCGCCGCTCTGCTGCAGGCGGCGGTCCGCATGGGTGGAATCTGCGCCGCCGCAAGCGAGGCTCAACTTGACGCGCTCGGTGAGTTTGGTGAAAAAATCGGCTTGGCGTTCCAGGCCGCCGACGACCTGCTCGACGCGGTCGGATCGGCTCGGACAATCGGAAAGACGCCCGGAAAGGACGCACAAACCGGTAAGCGAACATATGCCGGCGAATTGGGAATAGAGCAGACCCGACAACTCGTTACCGACCTGACGGATCAGGCCTGTCGCGCACTGGAAACCTTCGGGCCACGGGCGGAAAAACTGCGAGAATTGACGAACCTGCTGGCAAAACGAGACCGCTGAACCGTAACAAATGGAAAATCAAGCATCCCAACCCGGCACCCCGACTTCAGACGAACGGATTCTGTTGGAGCAGATTAACTCCCCATCCGATCTGAAGGACAAGTCGCCCGAGCAACTGGCTGAAATCGCCGAGCAGATTCGCCGGCTGATTATCGAGACGGTCTCGCACACCGGAGGACACCTCTCCAGCAACCTCGGCGCGGTCGAACTGACTATTGCACTGCACGTCGTCTTTGATTTCCCCCACGATCGTCTGCTCTGGGACGTTGGGCACCAGTGCTATGCGCACAAGATTCTGACCGGAAGAGCCAAGCGGTTCGATACGCTCCGCCAGTCCGATGGAATCAGCGGATACCCCGCCCCAGCCGAAAGCGACCATGATCTTTTCGCCACCGGGCACGCCGGTACGGCAATATCGACAGCCTCGGGTCTGGCGTGGGCGGATAAATCCGCCGAGCGCAAGATCGTCGCCGTCGTCGGCGATGCGTCAATCGCCAACGGCGTATCATTTGAGGCGATCAATAACGCCGGACTCCTTAATCGCCAGTTCCTCGTCGTACTCAACGACAACTCAATGGCAATTGACGTTACGCAAGGCGCTATGGCCAAACTACTGGACCGCATACGCCTGACGCAGACTTACGCCGACTTCAAGCAGAGAACCGAGCACGCCCTGTCCAAAATGCCGCTGGGCGAGGAAATCACCGATACGCTCCGACACATCAAGGAAGGTCTGCGAACCACCATGCACGGCGAGCAACTTTTCGAGTCGTTAGGATTTCGCTATTTCGGCCCGGTCGATGGGCATGACATAAACGCCCTTCTCGATATCCTCCGCCGAGTCGCCCAAGTCCACCATCCGGTACTGCTGCACGTCCACACGGAAAAAGGTCGGGGATGCGATTACGCCGTCGAGGACCCCTGCCGCTTCCACTCACCTGCCGCCCACACAGTCAACAACGGAGTTGTGGAATTCCCCACGACAGAGAG
>DAOVLV010000085.1 GCA_030631085.1 Planctomycetales bacterium
CGCTCGAACCGCGCCCGTGGGCGGCAAATCAAGGCGGCAATGCTCGAACGGTTTTATTTTGAGCGGGGCGGAGCGGAACTGTTGGACCGCAAAGAAGCGCTCCACCGGCTCTCGCGCGTCCATTACAGCGCGGGTAAAATCCTCTTCAAGCAGGGTAATTGCCGCCAGGGAAGGAAATTTCTCGCCAAGGCCATTCGATACAATCCCGCTAATCTCAAGGCCTATCCGCTTTATGCCGCTTGTTGGGTCGGTTCGTTTTTCCGGCGTGCTCGCTTCAGCGAGGCATGTTAATCTCAATTGACCTCAGCGCGACGGGTTTGTGGTTGCCGAATTGTTCTGTTCGTGAATCATCTTCGACGCGGATCCGGCGTACCAGCCGGGCAGAGAGAATCAGCACCGACCCGATACCCGCGAATCGCCGCTCTATCCATCGATTCCGACGGGGCATCAGCGGCAGGTTCACGCGATCCGCCTCGATTCCGATAACCTCAAAACCGTGTAACGATACCAGTGTGGCCAGGAATTTCGGCGTGTATCCGTGCAGGTGCTGCATGTCGGTCAGCCAGTGTGGTTGCCGGCCTCGGATGAGTCTGCGGATTTCTTTCCAGTATCGCAGGTTTGGAACGGCGATGACTATCAGCCCTCCGTTGCGCAGCGCGGTGTTGGCGTGGTTCAGCGGCGCGTGCCAGTCGGGGACGTGCTCCAGTATTGCGCCGGCGTGAACGCCGTCGAAACTTTCCGGTTCGACAGGCCAGGGGGTTTCGACATCGGCGACTTCGCAGGCATCGTAATTTTTCCGGGCAACAACGGCTGCGGCTTCGCTGAGTTCCAGGCCGGTGATATTAAATTCGTCCTCCGGCAGCCACTTCCGCAGCGGGCCGATACCGCAGCCGACGTCAAGGAGGTCGTACCGGCGCTGCGGCTTGAGTTCGTCGGCGTGTCGGCGGATTAACTCGCAGGCCTTAATCAACCGGACGACTTCCTTCTCATCGTAAGGAATATCCGCGTGCCAGGCCTGCTCGTACACTTGTTGTTTGAATTTATCAGACATTACGACGCCAAAAAGAAGATGGCGGGTTTGTGATTATCAGACTACGCCCTGTGCCATCATTGCCCTGGCGACTTTGAGGAATCCGGCGATGTTAGCGCCGGCGACCAGGTTGCCGTTGCATCCGTAGGCATCGGCGGCTTCGACGCACTGGGTGTAGATACTGTCCATAATCCCCTTGAGACGCTTGTCAACCTCTTCGAACGACCAACTCATCCTCATGGAGTTCTGGCTCATCTCCAGCGCGCTGGTGGCGACCCCGCCAGCGTTGGCGGCCTTAGCCGGCCCGAAGGATACGCCGCCGTCGAGGAAGACCTTAACTGCTTCGGGCGTGGACGGCATGTTCGCGCCTTCAGCGACGGCGATGCAGCCATTGGCAACCAGCGTCCCGGCTGCGTTTCCGTCAAGTTCGTTCTGTGTGGCCGAAGGCAATGCCACATCGCACGGAACGCTCCAGATACCTTCCCAACCTTCGTGGAACTCAGCCGACGGGTGCTCTTCGAGATATTCCTTAATCCGTCCGCGGCGAACTTCCTTAATCTGCCTTACGGTGTCGAGTTTGATCCCGTCGTTATCGACGATGTATCCGTTACTGTCTGAAAGGGCGATGACGGTTCCGCCGAGTTGCTGGACCTTCTGCGTGGCGTAGATGGCAACGTTACCGGAGCCGGAGATTACGACCTTTTGTCCTTTCCAGTCCTTTCCGCGTGCTTCGAGCATTCGGCTGACGAAATAGACCAGTCCGTATCCTGTCGCTTCGGTTCGCACCAGCGATCCGCCCCAGCCCAGGCCCTTTCCGGTCAGGATGCCGACGAAGGTGTTTGTGAGTTTTTTGTACTGCCCGAACAGGTACCCGATTTCGCGTGCGCCGACGCCGATGTCGCCGGCGGGCACGTCGGTGTCAGGCCCGATGTGGCGGAACAGTTCGCTCATGAATGACTGGCAGAAGCGCATCACTTCGTTGTCGCTTTTGCCTTTGGGGTTGAAGTCGCATCCGCCCTTGCCGCCGCCGATGGGCGTTCCGGTCAGGGCGTTCTTGAATGTCTGCTCGAATCCGAGAAACTTGATGATCCCGACGTTGACCGACGGGTGGAACCGCAGCCCGCCCTTGTACGGGCCTATGGCGCTGTTGAATTCGACGCGGAAACCGCGATTGACTTGGACCTGACCGTTATCGTCCATCCACGGTACGCGGAAGATGATTTGCCTCTCCGGCTCGACCACTCGCTCTACGATACCGGCGGCTGCGAATTCAGGGTGCTTTTCGATGACCGGCGCGATGGACTCGACCACTTCCCGCACAGCCTGGTGAAACTCAACATCCCCACCATTGCGAGACTCGACCGTTTCCATAATACCGTCAACAAAATTATCTGCCATTTCTGCTCTCCTCAATGAAATATCCGGTAGCATCAATGCCCCCCGGAAAGCGCGGCAGTATAACCGCTTTTTCCCCCGGTACAAGACCTGACAGCACAATTTCAATCGCCCATATTCCAAACCGATACAGGTCATCTTGGTCCGATGGGTATGGCAATGGGGTTTGCGTGTACGGAATCGCCTTTTTGCGGGAGATATTCGACTGCAAGCGTTACCGATGAAGTGGTCGGTTTGTTCCGTTCCCACCCCAGCCTCATCGCGTATCCCCATCCCATCATCAGGCGTACCTGGTGCAACTTGAGTGTCTCACCGTCGAAGAGCCACGAGTGGAACGGTCTGGCCGATAGCAGGTTGCTCTCGCTGATGACGCCTTCGAAGATGGTGAACTTGAGCGTGCCTCGAACGGTTACGGGAAGCGGTTGGGAAAGTCGAAACATATGGACGCATGCTTCCAGCCCATCCGGCCCCGGCTTACCGTCCCAATTGACGGCGTTCGGGGACACCTGGAGGTATATCCGGTCGATTTCGTCCACCGGAGGCGGGGGAGTGGCCGAGACCTTCTTAGGCCCGTTGGTATTGCATCCAGCCAGTGATGCAAAGACAATTACCAGAAATATGCTTTGGCGGATCATATATCTTTCCCGTTTGTCCATTTTTTCTGCGAGTTATCTTTCTTTTCGTCGGTAGGGGTCATTGGAATAATGACCGGTCCGTTGCGAGCAGGTTTCATAATCGCGGCATCCTTAAGCCGCTTGATCTCCGTGGGCGAAAAATCTCGCAAGGGGTTCAGCAATCCGCCGAAGGATTCATCCGTTTGAATGGTTTTCGCGGGGAGCCTTCTGATCATCTGTCCTGTCAGTACGTCGGCTTCAGACGGTGTTCGCAGTATGCGCGGGGTCATGATAATCAGCAACTCGGTCTTTTCCTTGACGTGGCGGGTGTGCTTGAATAGGTGCCCGATGATAGGGATGTCGCCGAGGAACGGTATCTTTTCCTCGCGTTTTTCGTTTCTGCCGGTAATCAGCCCGCCGATGACGATTGTGTGCCCGTCCTGAACCGTAACGGTGGTGTTGGCGGACCTGTTATTGACGATGATCGCGTTGACGTTCTCGCTTATCTGAACCGAAGAAGTGCTCAGCGACGAGATTTCCGGGTTGATTTCCATTTTGATGAATCCGTCCGGGTTGATGTGCGGAGTAACGTTGAGGATGATACCGATCGGTTCATACTGGATGGTATTAATCGTGCCGGTGTCGGTGGTGCGCGAGGCGGTGATAAACGGGACTCGCTGACCGATGTTAATCTGCGCTTCCTGGTTGTCGGAAGCGAGGATTTGCGGGCGCGAGAGGAGTTCCGTCCGCCCCTGCGTCTGCAATGCCCTCAGCAGCAGGTCGAGGTCTCCACCGGTGAGGCTGAAGGTGAATCCTGTCGCCCCGGCGGTGATGCCGAACTGTGTCTGCGACCTTGCCCGCTTGTCGCCCTGTCTTCCCAGGTGCGACCACTGCACACCGAAGTCTATCGTGTCGTCGAGCGTTACCTCGACCAGCAGCACCTGCACCAGCACCTGTGGCGGCGGCTGGTCCATTTCGCGGATCATTGCGGTAACGGTCTTGAAGAATCTCGGCGAACCGGAGATGAGCAGCGTGTTGGAGGTGGCTTCAGCCACTACGGCGACTTCTCTCGCCAGTAGCGCCTTTGCCGCCCCGACGGCGTCTGCGCCGAGTGTGGCGACTACCCGCTTGCGCTCCTGGTCGAGGAAGGACGTCAGCGCCTTTTCGATATCGACTGCCTGTGCGTTTCGGAGGCGATAGACCAGTGTATGCCGATCCTCCGCTGGCGAGGCGTCCAGTTGGGTGATAACCCGCCCGACCAGCGAGATGTATTCCCGCGTCCCGCCGACCAACAGCGAGTTGGTTCGCCGATCGACGGTGATGGTCAGTGCGGTTTGTTCCGCCGATCCGAGCGTTGCGGCCAGGCCTTTTTTTCCGTTGGCCGATGCCGGCATCGTGTACCGTGCAGTTTTGCGGTCCGCATCGGTCTGCTGGAGGCGGAACAGTTCGGTCAGCACGCTGGCCATCTGCGTCGCGTCGGCGTTGGTCAGCGTGAAGACGCGGATTTCAGCCATTCGCGGGTCGGTATTGTCCAGAGCGCGTATCAGGCGCGCCAGAAGCGGCATCGTCTCGACCGGCGCCTGGACCAGAAGCGAGTTGGTCCTCGGTACAGCGGTAATCATCACGCCGGCTTTCAGGGCCGACGACATCAGTTGCTTTCCTTCGGGTGTATTGGCGATGAACCGCAGAAGCGTCGCGCGGTTGGGCGAGACTGTTGCCATCGGCTTGGGCTTGTTGGTCAGCGCATCGGTGAGGATCGTCGCGAGTTGTTTGGCGTCGGCGTGTCGGAGCGTGAAAATCCGTATCTCCGTTACGTCGGTTACAGGGGCGGTGTCGAGTTTTTTGACCATCTCGGCGATGTTTTTCATATCGACCTTGGCGGCTGCGACGAGAATCGTGTTGGATCGCTCATCTACGGTTATCGCCATTCCGGTATCGCCGCCGGTGGGCTTGGTGTCCTCGTAGAGTTGTTTGAGTGTTTTCGCCAGTTGTGCCGCATCGGCCTTGATAATCGGGAAAGCCTTGAAGGCCTGTCCCGCCGCTGGGGCGGGCTTGTCCAGGCGGGCGATAAGACCGGCTGCGATGGTCAATTCGTCCCTTGCCGCTCCGATGATAAGCGAGTTCGTTTTCGGATCGGCGATTACGGTAACGGCTGACGCTGCGGGTCCGCGTCCCGCACGTTGGGCGAACAGTTGCTTCAGTGTCGGCTGCAGCGCCGCTGCCGAGGCCTCCTTCAGATAAAACACGCGGAAATCGTAAGTCGGCGCGACCTCGGCGATGTCCAGCCTGGTAACCAGTGCGTCCATTGCTGCGGCGTTTTCGCGCCCGGCTGCGACCAGTAGCGAATTGGTCCGCTCGTCGGGGATGATTACCACCGGAAGCGACCGAGGCTGACCGCCGGTAGCGGCTTCGGCGGCTCGCTTGCGGTCGAACATCTGCTGGAGTGTCGGACCGAGGCGGGCGGCGTCGGCGTGTTTGAGGACATAGACCTTGATGGCCCCGGCCAGACCCCATCCTTCCTTCGTGTCGATCTTGCCGAGAATCTGCTCGATAACGGCGAAATTTTCCCTACTGGCCGAGACGATCAGCACGTTGGTCCGTGCGTCGGCGGCGATGGAAACCTTCTCGCGGGCACGGGCGATGGCGTTGTCGGCGGCCCCCACCAGGCCGGGCTTGTATAGACCCTTCTGAACCAGCGCGCCGAGCATCTGGCTGACTCGCTGGGCGTCGGCGTGCTTGAGTTGATAAATCCTGACAACGCCGGTCTCCGTCGGCGGGGCGAGGTCCACCTTCGCAACGAGTGAACGGACGAGTTGCAGGTTTTCCTTACTGGCCGAGATAATCAACGCGTTACCCAGCGCGTCGGCGGCGACCGAAACGACGTCTTGTGGTACTGCCTGCTGACCGGCAGGGGTCATTGCCTTGAGACGGTCGGCGAATACCCGCTGGATCATCGGACTGACGGTTCCGGCGTCGTTGTATTTCAGTGCGATAACCGCCAGTTCGACGGCGGGGCTTACCGGTTTTGCGTCCAGTTTGCCCACCAGCGACGCGATGATCCGGCTGTCGTCCTGATTGGCCGCCACCATCAGCATGTTGGTTCGCAGGTCGGCTGCGATGATCGGTTTCTGACGGCGAATTTCGGGCGTGCGGGCGGCCTGGTATCGTTGAGTGAACAGGTTATTCAGCGTTACGCTGAGCGTACCGGCGTTTGCGTTTTTCAGTGTAATCAACTGAATTTTTCCGCTCAATGCCGGAGCCGCTGAATCCAGTTGCTTCGCCAGATCGGCCACGAGTTTGAACCCTTCGGCCGAACCTCCGACGATGAGGCAGTTGCTTCGCGCGTCGGGGATGATGAGCATTTGCAATGCTTCGGCGTCGCCGACGCCGAGTGATTGCTGTCGCTTCACGCGGGCGTCCATCATTTTTTGCAAAGTCGTCGCCAGCGAGGCGGCATCCGCGTTTTCCAGCGGCAGCAGGCGTATATCGCGGAGTTCTATGGGCAACCTGGCGTCCAGTTTTCTCATGAGCGAATCGATCATCGCGAATGTCTTGTCTGAAGATGCAACTATCAGCGAATTTGTCCGCGTATCGACGCTGATAGTCGGGCGGTCTTCCGCCCTGATAAGCCGGGCGTTCGGGCCGGTGTAAAGTCCCTGAATGACCGCGGCAGTCCGCGTCGCATCCGCGTTTTTGAGTGGATAAATTCGCACGACGTTCATCGCGCCTGCGCCGGGTATGTCCATCGTTGCGACCATCTCGGCCACGATGGGGATCAGGTCGCTCCGGGCTGCGACGATGAGAATGTTGGCCGAAGGTTCCGCCTGGACGACCATTGTCGGATGCGAGCGGGCTACGTCGGTCTGGACGGGTAGTTTTCTCGCGCGGAGCATTCGCAGTTTCGTAACGTACGCCCGAGCGCCGGCGACTCCGGGGACGCCCGAAGGCCGCTCGGCGAATACCGCGCGAATAAGCCCCGCCAGACGCCCGGCGTCGGCGTGGGCGAGTTTGAAGAGTTTGACTTGCGTGAACTCACTCGGAGGTTTGCGGTCAAGGTCTTTGACTATCAGCATCGCCAGAGTCAGCGTCTCGGCGCTACCTGCCAGGATGAGCGTATTGGTCCGCGCGTCGGCGGTTATGTTCAACACGCCTGTCAGCGCCTCTCCGGTAAGGGTTTCGGGTCTTGCCTTTCCGGCGACCGGCGTTCCGGGTCTGCCCGCAAGACGCGGGCCTTGGGTGAAAATGCTTCGCAGCAGCGTCATCACGCTGATGGCGTCGGAGTTGAC
>DAOVLV010000111.1 GCA_030631085.1 Planctomycetales bacterium
CCGGCCATTTTCACTCCGATATACCTCATAGCCAATCCGGACTTTGAAGCCATCGCCGAGAACAACTTCACCGAGTACGTGGACATCGGTATCGGTGAGGGCTTTCCGAAGCACTGGCAGCGGGGAGACATCATCTCCAAGGCGAAGGAAGGGATTGGACTCGGCGTCTGGTATCCCCAGACCCATGGTCGGGCGCACCACTACTCTCCGGGCAAATGGCTGAAGACGCTGCGGGAGAAACGCGATGAGGCGATAGTGGCCGCCTTTGAGTTTCGCATCATAGGCTTTCCCTCGCCCTCTTCGGACCGCCACGAGGTACTGGGGCTTGAGTTCGACGGGATGGGGCCTGATCAGTTGGAAGCGTGGTTCGGGACGGGCCTGGACTATTTCCGCAAGGCCTTCGGGTACGAGACACCTTGCGCCCCGATAACCGATGCCGGGCCGCCGGAGGAGGAGGAAAGGCTGGAGCGCGTGCTGTTATCGAGGCATCAAATAAAATTTCGCTCGCACAGCAATATGGGGTTTGTGGGATCCGAGTTCTTCGAAAAACCCTTCGATTCCATTGTGGGTAAGACCGCAGCCGAACTTGACCTTACCTACCTTGGATGGACCGGCGGCTTGGACCCCCTGGGCCGGCCTGACGGGGAAGGGGAAAAAGGGTTCACCCATGCGTACGATTGTATTCTGAAGAGTTGGGCGCAGGATTTCCCAGCCATCATCGGAGGACACCGCACCAACTACGTCAGCCTGAATCCGCAGCAGCGGAAACAGGGCTTTGAGCAACTCGAACGGCTGCTCGCCACGCTTGAGCGGGAGCATCCCGACGCGGTGTACCTGACCTCCTGCGAAGTCGGTCAGTTATACAGGACGGGAACATCGGTGCTTCGGTTTGGAGATCAGGTGGTGTGTCGAAACTACTCGCAGCGAAGGCGTGAATTTGTCGTGGCCCTGCCCGATAACAGGAAGCCCGGTACTCTGCGAAACCTGCGGACCGACGTTGAAATTCCAGTGCGACTGACCGAAAAGGGCGCGACCTTCGAGGCGGGCGACGGGGACTATGTGCTTGAATTGCGACGAAGTTGAAACGTAACGAAAGGAAACAGGTAAATGAGTACGTTGACAGCGGGTGTGGCCAGGGCGAATATCACGCCGCCGGTCGGGAGCAACACGTGGGGCAAGCCGACTGTCGGCATCGCCGGCGAACTGTTCGCCAAGGCGCTGGTGATTAGTGACGGCCTGACAAAAGCGGTCTTGGTAACGATGGACCTCATCCAGTTGAGGGGAAAGATCACGACCGAAGTACGACGGCGGGTCGAGGAGATGACAGGTATTCCGGGGCGATGCGTAATGCTCGCCGCCTCGCACACGCACTGCACTCCCGACACCTCGCAATATCACCCCGGGCGCAATGTGGAAAGGATACCCGACCCCGCTTATCTGGATCAGTTATTGGCCAAGATAGCCGGTGCGGTGGCCGAGGCCGATTCGCGCCTGGTCGAGGTGAAGATCGGCGTAGGCCACGGCCATGCCCCTTTCAACATCAACCGCTGGGTCCCCACCCCTGACGGACCCACCGGCGCAAGGTGGGCGCCCAACCCCGACGGGCCTACCGACGAGACCCTTTCAGTCCTGCGCATAGACCGCACGGACGGCTCGCCGCTGGTTGCGGTGGTCAACTACGCCGCTCACGCCAGCGTGATGGGTTGGGGCAAGTATTTCTGTGCCGACTATCCCGGCTTCCTTCAGGAGACACTGGAGAGAGTCTATGACGGGAAGATGACGGCGATGTTTGTCAACGGCGCGTCGGGCGATCTGAAAATCAAGTTTCTGACGAAAAAGGAGGACGGCTCGGACAACTTTGCTTACGGGTCTGTTGAGGACGCCCGGCGATGGGGCAGGATTGTTGCCGGTGTGGCGTTGTCGGTTATGGAGCAAATAGAAACAACCGAGCAGGATGTACGGGTCGGCGTTTCCTCCAGGGATGTTGATCTTCCGATATGCCCCTTACCGTCGGCCGACGAGGTCGCCGCGCAGTTGGAGGAAGGGCGGGCCGCGGGCGAGGATACTGAGTGGGAAGAGTGGGTGCTTCCATTATTGCGAGATGGGACAGCCCCGACGGCTGTGGTCGGCGAGGTCCAGTTATTGCGTCTGGGCGATGACATCGCCCTGGTGGCGGTTCCGGGTGAGTTGTACGTTGAGATAGGCCTGCGGATGAAAAGGGAACTACCCTTCAAGCATCTGTTCGTCGCCGGTTACGCCAATCATTACCTGGGGTATCTGCCCTCTGCTTCAAGTTGCCACCGGGACGGCGTTCGCTCGCGTGAGGGTTGCCACAGAGTATTCCTGTATCCCGCCCGTTTTTCCGAAGGACTCGAACCGGCGATAGTATCGGCAGCGAAGGAACTCGCCGACAACAGCAAGTAGGCTGGGCCGGAGCGAAGCGGAGGCCCACCTTCTCCATGGAAAAAATGAATATTGAATATTGAACAACGAATGTCGAATTTCGAAGTAAAAGAAACAAAAAGAAACAACTTGCCTCTGATGAATGTTTTTTTTACTTCGTAATTCAAACTTCTCTGTTCAATATTCAATATTCTCTTTAATCGGAATAAAGGTGGGACTCCGCATTCGCTCCGTCCGGAGCCTACCGCCTATCCTTTGACCGCGCCGAGTTGGATGCCCTTGATGAGGTATTTCTGCAGCACGACGAACAGGATGATTAACGGTACTATGCTCATTACGACCGCAGCCATCATCAGTTGCGTTTGAGTGCCCATTGAACCCTCGAAATACAGCAACCCCACCGGAAGGGTGTACTTAGCCTGGTTTTTGATCAGTACCAAAGGCCAGAAGAAACTACGGTAAGAACCCATGAAAGTGAAGATGACCAGCACGATTAGTCCCGGCCTGGCCAGGGGCATGATAACTTCCCAGAACACCTGCCACTTGCTGGCGCCGTCGATCGCGGCCGCTTCGTCCAGGCTGCGAGGGATCGTCAACATAAACTGGCGAAGCAGGAATGTTCCGAAGGCGCTGAACGCGCCCGGTATGATCAGTCCTGCGTAAGAATCCACCCATCCAAGTTTCATCATAATTTGATAATTGGGAATCATCAGCACCAATCCCGGTATCATCATTGTGGCAAGATACATCAGAAAGACCTTGTCGCGTCCCCGCCACCGTAGTCGGCTGAAGGCGAAGGCCGCCATGGTGCTTGTAAGGCATTGCAGCAGCGTTACCCACCCTGCGATGAACAGGCTGTTGAAGTAGTAACGCATGAACGCCGACTTGGTGAAATACTGCCACCACTCCCAATGCCCCACCTTCACACCCTTCAAAGCGCCGTAGCGGAGTTCCTTGAAGACGTTGGAGTAATTCTCCGCATGGAATACCCTATGTTCGGACTTGACGATCAGCGGACCGTAGGCGCTTTGAAGAAGGAGGCGATTCATACGGGATCGTTCGCAAACCTCCATTCGGGCCTGCTTTGCGGTCTCGATAAGTTTAACGATGTCAGGCCCCAACTCCAGATGCGCAAACCTCGACGGTTCGTAGAAATCCACAGCCGGGATGATCGTCCTGTTGATGTTTGTGATTACGGCGTCCAGAAGTTTTTTCGAAGGCGGTTGAGTCAGGTCGGCCTCATCGAGCATCTCACGCATCTCACGCATCTCAGGCGTCTCACGCGTCTTGTCGAAGAGTTTGGCCCGGATATACACAGAGACAGGATCAAGCGGATTTTTCCATTTGGAAAGCAAAGCCGCCGAATCGGTAAAGTCTTTCACCACGACCTCATTCCGATAGCCCGGGATCCAGTCCCTGGCCTGTACTTCCTTGCCGTCCTTGAAACTGGTCAGGACCATCCAGAGGAAAGGCAGACCCATTGAAAAGCCCAGTAACAGCAGAAACGAATGGCTCGTCAGCATTGTCAGCATCGGTCTGAGCCATTTTTGACGATAGTCGGTATTAGAAGCCATAACAGTATGAACCGCAGAGATCGCGGAAAACGCGGAGAAGTAAAAAAATAAACAACAATACTTTTCTCTGCGGCCTCTGCGGTGTATTCCTTTTTTTTAGATGCTAGTTAGTCAACGTACCTGCTCCCGAATCTGTAATTAAAGATCGTTACGACAAAGATCAGGACGAACATCGACCATGCCACCGCCGAGGCGTATCCGTGCCGACCGGTCTCGAATCCTTCGTTGAATATGTAGTAACTCAGCGTCGTGGTCGCTCCTTCCGGCCCGCCCTGGGTCATTGTCCGTGCCTGCTGGAACCCGCCCTGAAGGCCGCCGATAACCGACATGATCGTGATGAAGAATGTCGTCGGCGCTAACTGCGGCCAGGTAACGTGCCAGAACCGCTGCCAGGGACCGGCGCCGTCGATGTCAGCGGCTTCGTAGAGGTCCACCGGGATATTGCTGATACCGGCGATGTAGAGCAGCATGTTGTTGGAACCGATGGCGGTCCAGACACCCATGAGTATGATGGCCGGCATGGCCCATTGGGCGCTTCCGAGCCAGTTCGGCGGCGAAAGTCCGTCGGCGGCGGTCGTTGGCAGGGACTTGATCACCGCCCCAAGCCCGTACAGGATCAGTCCTCCGACGGCCAGGACAACCAGGGTTATAAATCCTGTTCCGAAGCCGAATTCCTTTCCGATCCAGTTCCGCACCGTCAGGAAGCCCAGGCAGAGCACGCCTACGGCGGCGATTGCCCACAGGACGTAACCGATTCCTCCCCACCATACGGGGGACGTAGAGTTGACCAGGTGCGCCAGTGAGTTCAGCATCGGCGTCAGGGCGCGGTTAATAGGCCCGTGTACGGGGTTGTACATCTGCTTCCATAGTATGAACAGCGCCACACCGGCGCAGAAACTGGGCAGATAGAACAATGTCCTATAGACCACAGCGCCGGTGGTAAAGCCCAGCAGCAGGATGCCGCCCGCCATCAGGCAGAGAATCAGCGACACCAGTCCGTATCCGCTACCCCAAAGCCACAACCCCATCGCGCCGAAACCGAAGAGGCTGCACAATGCCAAGGCCCAGCGGATTCCCTTTTGCTTGCTTCGAAGTCGGCGTGTCAACAGCACTGCCAGGAACAGCGAACCGGCAATACTGATCGGCATCCCCGCCATCAGGAACAACGTATTGCGAAAGTATCTCCAGAAGTCCGGGTGCGTGAAAAGGTCATAGAAATTCTGAAACCAGACCCACTTGATCGGGTCGGCCCGCCTGGGATGGTGAAGCGATATGTCCAGGTTGGTAAAGGCCATTACGACCGAGAAGACCACGGGCAAGGCCACGAACAAAAGAAAGCCGGCAAAGTTAGGTCCGAGGAAAAAACATGCCGCCAACCAGTCGCTGCGTCGCTTGAGTTTGAGTTGTTTCATTTTCCCGCCCTCCGGAAATACCGAAGCATCGGATTGGAGATCCACTCAATCGGTACCGGTTTGCCTTCTTTCTTGAGTTTGTCGATTTTTTTCTGGAGGTCACAGGCCTTCTGGTATTTCGGCTTGAGTTTTTCGTCTCGCCCGACGGCGAGGCGCATCTCGCGGTTAATCTCGTCGGTCATTATTCGCAGGGTCTGCTTCATAGGGCGTGATTGGCTGTCAAGCCCCTGTATGCGGTTTCTGAGTATACGCATGACGACGTTGGAGTTGACGAACCGGCTGCATTCCCATCCCGCTCCGTATTCCTTCGCTGCGCGTGCGAACTTTTCGTGTGCGCCGTGTTCGTTGGGATACTTTTTGGGCGTGAGAAACGCCGGTGTCGTGGTCGCTGCGGGGTTGGGAGGCAGGCCGTCGGCGTCCTCGACGATAATCTGGTTGTACTCCTTCTCGGCGAGATACTGGAGGAACCGCGCCGCCAGGCGTGGATTCTTCCCGTAAGCGTTAACCCCGGCGGATCGAGCGCCGACAATCGCCACCGGAACGATCTTGTGGGGGATCAATGCCACATCGGGCTTGAAGTTCTTGAATTCCCGGAGTCGAATCAGCCCGAATCGCCCGGTGGCCATTCCCACAGCCCACTCGTTTCCTATCCACTGTGGGTCCCCGCCCCCGTAACCGGCGGCAGTTGACCTTGACTTTACCGTGGTAACAGTGGGAATCACCTTGTGCTTGAACATCAGGTCGTAATAAAACTGCGTCGCTTCGAGCACCTGTGGCGAATCGAGCACGCAATGGGTCATCGTCTCGTTGAATATGCTCCCCTTATTGCTGAACCACATGTACGCCGGTCCGAGCGGCATCAGCGCGTAGCGCGTTACCTGCCCCTTGGAATCGACCTTCTTAACTTTCAGGCACCACTTGAGAAACTCGTCCCACGTCCAGTCGTACTTAGGCAGCGGAAGCTTCTCACGCTCCAGCAGCGCGCGGTTGATTATAATCGTAGAACCACCGACGTTGCAGG
>DAOVLV010000096.1 GCA_030631085.1 Planctomycetales bacterium
GTCGAGAAAGACCGGGCAATTCTCACCCGTGGCCGCAAGAAGATGACGGTGCAGATACTCTCGCCCGCCGGTGCGGTCTTTACCGTCGAGTCGGCCGAGCAGAAGCCGCCGCTGAAATCCAATAAGGGCGTCAAGCGTCTGATGATCCGCCTGAAAAAGCAAAAAGGCGACGTTCGTATTACGGTAATCTTCTCGCCTCAATGGCCGAAGGGCAAACAACCGATTAGTCCAGCCCCGCTGAAACCTCTGTCGGAGTGGTAAATGAGAATTATTCGCGGATACTCTCTGGTGCTTTTAGTCTCGGCGGCGCTGCTTTGGGCTCCGACGGCGACGGCACAGCGGAATCGGAAAGCAAGGGGAAAAGAGCCGATTCCGTTTTCCGGCAAAGCCGTTGATAGGGCCATTGAAAACGCGAAAAAATACCTCTGGTCCCAATATCAGGACAAAGAGGGGCGTTGGCGTTCATCGGGTGGTTATCCCGGAGGGTACACCGCCCTGGCGGCGTATGCGCTACTGTCGGCCGGTGAGAGTCCTCAAAAAGCCGAAATGAAGCGGGCACTCGAATGGTTGGAAAAGGTAAAGATGGTCAAGACCTACAGCCTGGGTCTGCGGGCGCAGGTATGGGCGGCGCTTCCCACGGCACAAGGCAGAAAATTGTTGGCAAAGGACGCCCGACAGCTGTGTAACAGTATCTGCCGGAAAAAGGACAAAGACAAAGACAAAAAAGTGAGGGGTCCGCTCTCCTGGTATGGTACGCACGGATACGTCAGTAACGGTAAAGCAAGGCCCGGCGGGGACAACAGTAACACGCAATTCGGTATCCTCGGCGTATGGGCGGCGGCGAGGCAAAACGTCGAAATACCAAAATCGCGCGAGTACTGGGAACTGGTCTATAAGCACTGGTGCAAAACACAAAACGCCGACGGAGGATGGGGTTATAACCCACACAATGTTTCTAAAGCGACGATGACAGCCGCCGGTCTGGCGAGTATGTTCGTGGCGTTCGACAACATCCACGCGGATTGCGACGTCAACACCGAAGACGACACCCTCGAAAAGGCCTTGACGTGGTTCGAGAAAAATTTCGATAAGGCCATCCGACCGACGCATAATTACTACGGATACTACCTTTACGGCGTCGAACGCGTCGGACTGGCATGCGGGTACAAGTATTTCGGCCACAAGAATTGGTACAAACTCGGCGCGACCAGTCTGCTTAACAGCCAGCAGGCCAACGGTGCGTGGAAGCAGAATCTTGTCGATACCAGTTTCGCCCTGCTGTTCCTGACGCGAGGACGCAATCCGGTGCTGTTCAACCGCCTCAAATACGACGGCGACTGGAACAACCGCTCGCGGGCGCTTGCGAACCTGACCAGATGGATATCGCGGAAATTTGAACGTAAAGTCAACTGGCAGATAATCAACCTGAAAGTACCGGTCGCAGAGTGGCACGACGCTCCGATCCTTCTAATCACAGGTTCGAAAAAACCGAATTTCTCCGATGAGGCGATCGGGAAACTCCGCAAATTCGTCCACCAGGGCGGGATGATCCTTTCAGTGGCGGAGTATTCAGACAAAAATTCCGCCTTCGACGAAGGAATGAGGGAGTATTACTCGAAAATCTTCCCACGTTACAAAATGGTAAAACTACCGCCGGACCACCCCATCCACAACGCCCATTTCAAACCCAAACAGAAGGTGGAACTGGAAGGCATCTCAAACGGCGTCCGCCTACTGGCGGTACACACTACCGAAGACCTGCACCTTCCATGGCAGAAGAACGAACACGCCGATGAAAATAAAATATACGCATTCCAGGCCGCTGCAAATCTATTCTTCTTCGCCACCGACCACGGCTCGCTGCGCAATCGCGGAACAACCCATTGGCCTAAAGAAACTCCCTTCAAATCGATGCGGACAATCAACGTCGCGCGAATTAAATACAACGGGAACTGGGACCCCGAACCGTTGGCATGGGAGCGGTTCAGGCTACTGATGGGCGGGAAATGGCGAATGAAACTTACAGTCAGGACCGTAACGCCCGAACAACTCCAGGCCTCTGAATATCCGGTCGCCGTTATGACCGGTACGACGGAGATAATGTTCACCGATGTTCAGAAGCGTGCGTTGAAGGCGTACATTGCCGCCGGCGGGACGGTGATTATGGATGCTGCGGGCGGGTCGAAAATCTTTGCCGGAAGCGCTACCGACCTGGCCTCCGAACTGACCGGCGAATTGTCCGGCGGAGACGGAAGGCTCTGTCGCCTGCCGATGTTCTCTCCGGTGTATCAGATAAAAGGACTGAAGATAGCGTCTGTGCGTTACCGACGGGCAGCCAAATCGAGAATTTCTTCACTCACACATCCCCGCATCCGGGTAGCAATCATAAAGGGCAGGCCTGCGGTGTTCGTCAGCGCCGACGATCTGACAACCGGACTCGTGGGCGTTCCGTGCTTCACGTGCATTGGATATACGCCGGGGACATCGGTGGAACTGATGCGAAACATGGTCCTCTACGCCGCCGGTGTAAGGAAATACCCCGCGTCGGCCCCGATTTCCCGACCAACAACGCAACCAGCGTCGTAACCAACGACACAACCGGAAGATATAACAAGCCCCCAGTAAGCCCCCGGTAAGCCCCCGGCACTGCCGGGGGATATATTTTTCCCACACCGGGGGATATATTTCCCACATCCTACGACAAGTCAACATTATCCCCCCGCAATGCGGGGGGCTTGTTCTTATCCCCCCGCAATGTGGGGGGCTTATTGATTCATAACATACCGAATCGCCGCATTAAGCGATTCTTGCGAATTCACAATGCGCTTACTCCCATCCTTCGTCCACCAGCGATCCCGCCTGCCCCTGCCGGCCAGAGTGTTCAATGCTCTGGTTCCGTTAACCTTCAGAATACCCATCACCTTCCCGGGACTGGCATCCTGTACCGTTACTACAACGTGAACGTGGTTTGAACGTACCTCCAAAGCATGTACGCACCATCCGAGTTCATCGCATATCCGGCGCATTGCCGCATCCGTTACGGTACGCATCGGGGCGCTTAATACGACAGGAGATTCTTTCAACAATCCGCGAGCGTGATTCTCCAGAGCAGGTTGGGACGGTTCGACAACTTCTCCGTGCGTCCGATGGCGATTCACCCATCCGCGCGAGTCGCCCGGCAACCATGTCCCGTAAGTCGTCCACGTCAGAAAGTATGCCAGCACATCGCTCATACGTTTCCCGTATTCCAACAAGCCCCCGGCACTGCCGGGGGATTATTTTTCCCACGCCGGGGGATTATTTTTCCCACACCGGGGGATTATTTTTCCCACACCGGGGGATTATTTTTCCCACACCGGGGGATTATTTTTCCCACACCGGGGGATTATTTTTCCCACACCGGGGGATTATTTTTCCCACGCCGGGGGATATATCACACTATATGCCTTAACGCTTCAACATTATCCCCCCGCAATGTGGGGGGCTTGTTCTTATCCCCCCGCAATGCGGGGGGCTTGTTGCGATCCCCCCGCTTTCGCAAGCAGTAGGTAGGCGCAAGTGAGAGGGGCAGTATAATGCAGGTCGAATTGCCCGGCAGTTATGGCCTTGTCAATGACCTTGGCGAAGTTCCTCCACTCTGTGTATCCCAGCAGTATCTGGAGGTCCCGGGCACACCAGTACTCCACCCCGCTTTCGGCGTGCTTGCAAACCACGTCCTCGAATCTCGAGTGCAGGCGAACGATGATTTCCTTATCCATGAGTTCTTCCGTCCTTACAACGCTGCTGATATTCTTTTAATTGGAACATATTCATCGTCCCGCCTTTTCTGCGTGCTTGAGGGCATGCTTCAACACTTGAATGTGCTGCGAGATTCTCTTCGCGCCACGCGGCGTATCTAGCAAATCAAAGACTTCTTGCTTGTCCCTCAGCTTGCCAAAGTTGAATAGCCACCATTTAAGAAGGATATCCACATAGCCTTTCAATTGATACACAAGCCTTTGAATATCAGACCGCGTGTCCCCGCGGTGAATATAGCAGTTGCGATAATATAGAAGGTGTCGCAGTTCCCAGGAGCAAAGGTCGTAGTGCTTCTGGACAATTGGAAACAATGTGCGACGAATGAGCGTGTCGCCTTGATCTGTCCCCGTCAGTGTTTCAAGCAAGGTCCACAGGCCTAAGAACGCATTCTCAAGCATATGACACGAGCACGCCGTGTAATACGCCAATGTCGCATTCTCAAGCAATCCCTGGTATCTGTGCCCAGTCAACTTGTTCCTGACGGACTTCTCTGCCTTCTGGAGATGTGTCCACTGGTCGGAGCGTGCGAATGGCCGGGGGTACTTGGCGAAATCCGGATCGTAGTACCAGTGGTTGAGAGACCTTCCCGATGGGGCATGCAGGGTGCGCAAGGGTGCTAGCACAATTTCGGCGACTGGACCTGGTCGCCCGCCCATGGAGTACCTGGAACGGCCATAGGTTAGAGCGTGATTCCACCAGCCCAGGAGAAGAGACAATGCCTTATGCGATTGCGATAATGCCTCGTGATCAGAGCGTGCCGTTACCGTTAGCTTGATAGGTGTGTATGACGGCGGAGTGTCCTGGAATACTCGGTCACTTGCTGCAATGCTCGCCCGCTCTTGTCTGTATCGTGCAATGCTGGCCCCAATCGCAATGTGAACTCCATTGATTCGCCGGGTTGTTGTGGGGCGCAGAGAAGAAGCCAATGATAAAAAGCCGATAACCACGTACTTGTGTTGGGGGCGTGTTTCCAGTTTTAACAGCCTGCGCCGCAACTCCGAGAGAAAAAAACCTGGATTGAGTCTGTTGCTCGCGCCGGCCTCCATGATGGTCCCGACTACCGCGGTAACGCGTTCCTCCGTGCTTGCGGATGAGCCTGAAACATCGATGAATGAGAGCAGCGTACTTGCCGCGCTCTGAAGATCCCAAAAGCCCGACATTTGATAGGAAATACCCTTTGGTCCTCTTGTGAAACGAGATGGATTAAATTGCTCCAATATCGGAGCAGGGTATTGCTGTTTTCGCCACGAAACCTTCATTGTCAGCTCACCTTTATCTCGTAAGGCACCTGTTTAAAGACGATATTTTCGCGTTTGAGGCGGTTCGCGCCGAGGCGGCAGCCTTCGCTGTAGATGACCTTCGGGCCGTCGTGGCCTTGATGCTACTTTATGCCAATTTCCGCGCAAGTTCTTCTTCCAGTATCTCTTTTACCGTCAGGGCTACGATTGACTTGTGCTCTTTTCGGAAGAAGCGGTCGATTTCTGTAAGTGCATCCTGCGAGTAATCGAAGGCGACGAAAAAGCCTTTGGTGCGATCTGCTCGCATCATGGCTGTTTCAAAGGCGTCAATGTCGGGACGCCCGGCCTTGTGCTGCTTGACCTGAATCGGATACCAAACGTCCATGAAATCCAATTCGCCGGCGGCAGCGCCGGTCTTTTTCGGTGCGGCGGAGACGGGATAGATGCGACCGTCGATACCCATGTCGCCCACTTGGGCCTTGTTCGGGATTCCGCCCAGCGCGATAACGGCCCAGTTCTCAAACTCAAACGGTGGAATCTTCCGTAACTGCTCGACCGTCCAGGGCAAATCGCGCACGATAAACCCGCGGCCTGTCCGCCAGAGGTTTTCATCCTCCTTGATATGGGAGACGTCCCGCAATCGCTTGGCCATAACGCGACAGGCGGTCGGCGAGATGTCTATCCCGATCCACTGCCGCTTAAGATTTTCAGCCGCAACAAGGGCAGTACCGCAACCGCAAAAAGCATCCAATACAATGTCATTAGGATTGCTGCTCGCTTTGATGATCCGCTCCAAAAGCGACAAAGGCTTTTGCGTCGGATAGCCAAGCGATTCTTTGGCGGACTTGGAAAGGCCGCCAAGTGAAGGAATGTCCTCCCAAATTGAATCAACCGGAACGCCTTTCAGTTCGTTGACGTATCGCTTAAACTTAGGAAAACCTCCGCTGGGCGGCAGATAAATCCTTCCATCCGCAAGCAATTCATCCAACTCAGCCGGAGTTCGCATCCAATGTCGGCCAGTTCCAACCTTCAACGGATCAAAACCCCTCCAAGGCTTGCCGGTTTCTCCGTTGCGCAAACCTGCCCCGGTTATGTCCGCGCGCCAATGCTTGCCTCGGGTTGCGACATGTTCGTCTTCGTAGATGAAATACTTGTCGATGTAGTCTTGCGGATAGGGCTTCAACTCCACGTTGAAGGTTGGCTTCACTCCGTTGGAATAGCGGAAAATTATGTCGTGAATGTGGCCGAAGCCGTGCGTGTCTGCATGGGCGGTAGTTCGCCGCCAGACAATTTCGTTTTGAAACTTATTTTCCCCGAAAATCTGATCAAGCATGACCTTGACGTAGTGCGAGGCGTGCCAATCGCAGTGATAGTAAAACGATCCTGTCTTTTTGAGGACTCGCGCGAGTTCGACGCATCGTGGTCGCATGTAGTCGATGTAGGCCTGCGTGGAGGCGTGCCGGTCCTCAAAAGACCGCTTTTCCCTCGTCTCACCCCAAAAGACCTCGTAGTTACGATTGGAATTGAACGGCGGATCGATGTAGATCAGGTCGATGCATCCGTCGGGAAGTTTCTTCAATTGCTCAAGATTGTCCCCACAGTAGATGATGCGTGTATCGACCAGACTTGACGGTTTTCCCGGCGACGTGTTTTTTGAACGCGTCTTCTTTACCGTTTTCCTGGCGGGTTTTCGTGGCATGATCATAGGTTACGGAAAACATTCATATTCCACAAGCCCCCTATTCACTTGTGTTGTGCCAAAGTAGAA
>DAOVLV010000278.1 GCA_030631085.1 Planctomycetales bacterium
GAGCCTACCGTCGGCGGGGGGCGGTTTGAACTGAACGGGCGATTATGGGTGGACCTCGCTGTTCCCGGAAGGCACAATGCACTGAACGCACTGGCCGCTATCGCGGTGGCGCATCGCTTTGGAATCGACGACGCCCATGCCGCCGCTGCCATGGGCGATTACGTCGGACGCGAAATGCGGCTTGAGCCGATTGAAGCCGGCGAGGTAACGATTATAAACGACGCCTATAATGCCAATCCCGCCTCGTTACAGGCCGGCGCTGAGGCGCTGGCGTCTTTTCCCGGTAAAAGGCGAGTGGTCGTCGCCGGCGATATGCTCGAACTTGGCCCGCAGAGCGAGGCGCTGCATCTGTCAGCCGGTGAGTCGCTGGCGAAAGTCGGAGTGGACCTCGTTATCGGTATCGGGTCTTTGGGAAAATACATAGCGCAAGGGGCATCATCAGCCGGAGACATTAAAACCGAGGAAATAAAATCGGTAAGGTTGGCTTGTAAGAATCTTCCCGGTATGCTGAAACCCGGCGACGTGGTGCTTCTGAAGGGTTCCCGCCTGACGGCGATGGAGAGGCTGGTAGCGCCGATACGAAAGGCGTTCGCCGGAACCCGAAAAAGCAGACAAACGGTAAAATCCGAATATCGAAATCCGAAATCCGAAACGTGAAAAAAAGCAGGTATTTCAAATGTTTTGTGTTTTGAACATTGGAAAATTCGTATTTTGAATTTGTTTCGTATTTCGATATTCGTATTTCGAAATTTGTCCCGGTACATTGTGATACTGTTTGAATTTTGTTGTAATTCGCTTGATAACGGAGAGGCGATGAAGTGCTGACTTATTGGTTATTTGACGGCGAGCAGTTGATTCTCCGCATGGCATGTGCGGCAGCGCTTGGGTTTTTAATTGTTGTGCTGCTTAGTCCCCGGATGATCCGTTTTCTGATCCACATGAAACTGGGTGATCGCCCTGAGTTCGACCACACCGGCATCAACGAACTGACCCGCCACAAGTTCGCCACGCCGACGATGGGGGGGATGCTGATAGTCCTTGCCATCTTCGTCTCGACATACCTGTTCGCCGATATAAGCGGCATGTATGTACGCATGGCGCTAATGGTGCTGGTCGGGTTGGGTTTGCTTGGGGGCGTGGATGATTGGCTTAAACTTCGGGCAGGCGCTATTGCCGCACGTTCCGACGGACAGGCCCCGCCAAGCCGGGACGGACTGAAAATGTGGGAAAAACTCCTCTTTCAAATCGCCCTGCCCGTGCTGCTGGCGCATTTCATCTATATCTACGGGATGAAAAGCGAGGCTGTGGATCATACCGGCAGGTTAATCAATGCCGCGCACAGTTTCTATCTTCCGTTCAAAGCCAATCCCGTCCCGCTGGGGCTGTTGGCTTATGTGATTATTACGGTGCTCGTGATGGTCGGTTCGTCTAATGCCGTTAACCTGACCGATGGGATGGACGGATTGGCTTCGGGGTGCATGGTGTTTGTTACCGGCGTTTTTCTGATACTGTCATGGGTGGCGGGTAATCAGGACTGGGCGAATTTCCTTCACCTCCCGTTTGTACCGTGTGCGGCGGAACTGGCGGTTGTTTGTGCAGCCATGATCGGAGCGTGTATCGGCTTCCTTTGGTACAACTGCCTGCCTGCGCAGATGTTCATGGGCGACACCGGTTCGCTCCCGCTGGGCGGGCTTATCGGATACATCGCCATTGTAACCCGACACGAACTGACGCTGTTCATAGCCGGCGGGGTGTTTGTTATGGAAGCAGTCAGTGTCATTATGCAGGTGATGCACTATAAAGCCACCGGTGGGCGCAGAATATGGTTGTGTACGCCTATTCATCATCATTTCCATCTGCTTGGGTGGGCGGAATCCAAGGTGGTTGTGCGGTTCTGGCTGCTGGGAGCGCTGTTCGCAGCCGCGGCGCTGGCTACGCTGAAACTAAGATAATTTCCAATTTCCGATTTCCAATTTCCAATTGTGAATCGGGGATTGGGGATTGGAAATTGGAAATTGGAAATCGACAATTGGAAATTGGAACGATTACCCTTATGGGCCAATGTTACCGGTCAGGGGTTGATTCTTACGACGCTGGCGCTGATGGCTGTCGGCGTGGTGATGGTCTTCAGTGTATCCGGTGTGCAGGTCGGTGAAGCGGCATGGTATGGGCGGACGCACATTCGCCAGGCGATATTCGCAGCCATTGCCATAGCGATTCTTTGCTTCCTGTGGCGGATGGATTATCGTCGATTGGCCGGCTGGCGATGGTTTTCACCGGCGGTGGTGTTATTCGTTTTGTCGTTGTGTGCAGCAGCGGCTGTGTTTATTCCGGGCGTCGGTCGTGGTGTTGGCCGCGATTTGCGATGGATACCCTTAGGACCAATCGGTTTCCAGCCTTCGGAAGTGCTGAAAATCGCCCTGCTGATAATTCTGGCAGCCTTGCTGGGACGCGAAGACGCGCCGCTGAAAAGTTTCAGGCGGACTTTTATTCCGGCAGTGGTACTGATTGGTGTTTCGCTCGCGCTGGTCGTTACGGAAGATTTCGGAACGGCGGCGATTATCGGCGTTACCTCGTCCGTCGTATTGCTGGCCGGTGGGGTGTGCTGGTATTACCTTGCGGGGCTTGTACCGTTCGGTGCGGTGGCGTTCTATCAATTTGTGGTTTGCAAGCCGCACCGATGGGCAAGGATTGACGCGTTTATAAATCAGACCGGCACGACGAACCCATCCGCGTATCAACCCAGGCAGGCGGTAATCGCCATCGGAAGCGGCGTCGAACCGGCCGGTTTGGGCGCAGGACTCGCAAAGTACGGATACCTGCCCGAAGGCCAGACCGATTTCATCTTTGCCAATATCTGCAACGAACTCGGAATGTTGGGAGCGTTTCTGGTCATCGGACTGCTGCTGGTCTGGCTGGTCCTTGCCTGCAGGGTGGCTGTTCGTGCGCCGGACCGTTTCGGGGCGCTACTGGCGGGTGGAATAGGGTTTTTGATCGTCTTTCAGGCGGCATTGCACATCGCCGTTAATGTATGGCTGGCCCCGCCGACCGGAGTGTCGCTTCCGTTCGTCTCTGCCGGCGGGAGTTCGCTGCTGCTGATGTCGGCGGCGACGGCGTTAATAGTATCAGTAAGTTCGCGGGAAAGATACGGCGTTTCTTGAAGCCCCTTGCACTGCAAGGGGATGTCAGTATTCGATGACTCATCATCCCCCTGCAATGCAGGGGGCTTCCCGGAAATCGTGTTCGGTAATTATGACGAAACCCATATACATCTTCGCCGGTGGTGGTACCGGCGGGCATTTGTTTCCCGCTTTGGCTGTGGCGGAGGAGTTGACCCGTCTCCAGCCGGGCTGTCGGATCGTCTTCGCATGTTCCGACAGGGATATCGACCGTCGGATACTCTCGGCCACTCCGCACGCCTTTGTCGTCCAGCCAATACATTCGATGCCCCGAAACCTCCGTGGCTGGCGGGATTTTCTGTCCGCTTATGCGTCGGGCCGACGCTTGGGTCGCAGCCTCGTCAGAGACCTCCGTCCTGCTGCGGTGTTTGGGCTGGGCGCGTTCGCTGCTGTGCCTGTTACGGAGGCAGCGGCGAGGGCGGGTATCCGCACCGCACTGATGAGCATCGACGCGACGCCGGGCCTGGCGAATCGGCGACTCGCACGCAGGGTGGACGTCATCTTCACACAATTCGCCCAAACGGCTGACGCTTTCGGGCGACATGCCGACAAGACCGAAGCGGCCGGATGTCCGGTACGAACCGGGCTGATTACCGGCAATGTTGATGAAGCGAGAAAGGTTTTTGACCTCGATCCGAATCGAAAAACGCTCCTCGTCATGGCCGGTAGTCTGGGCGCGGCGAGTATCAATCAGGCGA
>DAOVLV010000383.1 GCA_030631085.1 Planctomycetales bacterium
CTGCGGGTCGAACGTGAAACTCGCCATCACGACGAGTTTGGTATTTTCCTTGGCGGCCCTGACGGCGACCGCCGCTTCTTCCAGGGCGGTCATTGTCTCGACGATTACCGCGTCTGCTCCGCCGGCTTCGAGGGCGGTTATCTGCTCGCGGAAGGCTTCGTAGAAATTCTCTTCTGTTTCCAGGCCCAGCGGGGCCATGAATTCGCCGGTAGGTCCTGCGCTTCCGAGGACGTACTGGTCTTCGCCGGCCACTTCCCGCGCAACGGCGGCGGCGGCCTGGTTGATTTCGCCGGCGCGGCCGTCCAGGCCGTAGTGTTTCAACTTATATCGCGTCCCGCCGAAGGAGTTACATTCGACGATATCGCTGCCGGCATCGCGGTATTGGCGATGAATGTCCCTGACGTCGTCGGGTCTTTCGATACACCACAGTTCCGGGCACTCGCCTGGCTTGAGGCCCTTGTCCTGGAGGAAGGTCCCCATGGCCCCGTCGCAGAAAAGGATTTGTCCCGACTTCAATTTTTCCATCATGTTCTTCATGAGTTTTTCCTTTCGGCGTATTTTTCAACCATTTCCGCATACCGCCCGCAGGTCATTTTACCTTCGGGGCATCGCCCCATGCGGATGCATTTCGGTCCTGCTCCGGTGAATACCGACGGTAGTTCGTCCCATACCTGTTCGAGCATTTTCTCTGCGACGAAGCGAATCTCCCATTGTGCTCGCCGGCAAAGCCGCTCCTCGAAAAAGTGCAGCAGTTCACGTGCGTTCATTGTAACGAATATCTTTGTCTCGCAGGCGTTCGGAAGGACGTATCGTGCGTCTTCGTTGCTGCTTTCGCCGGTAGCGCCGAGCGATTCGTTGAGTTTGCGATACCGCTGGGCGATTATTTCCATCGTTTCGCGGAAATAATCTCCTGCCGGGATTTGCCCGTCGTCAGTTCGTACAGACTTACCGTCGAACTGCGGCGGGACAACGTAGTCGAACTCGTCGTGCCCGACGTATCGCTGCGATCTCTGCGAGTAACTCGCCAGGCGGTGTCGGACGAGTTGGTGCGTCATCGCGCGCGAAACGCCCTCGATGTAGAACGTGAACACAGCGTGTTCGATCGGGCTCATGTGTCCGAGTTTCTTCAGGAGTTTGACAAACTTACCGGCGGAGGATTTGTCCTGTGCGAGGATGCCCTCGGTATTCTCGGCGTAGCAGAGTTTTGCTGCCGATGCGATGAGCTCATCGGCCTGGGGGCTGTGGCGCACCAGCGTAACGGTTGCCTGAACGGATTCCATATCGCGTGTTCTCCATAAGTACGAGCGCCGGAGCAAATGAAGTGCTGTTACGTCGGGGATAAACTCCCGTGCAACCTTTCGTTCGCGAAGGCGCTTACTAGGTTTGTTGCGGGCAGGTCTTCTGGCTTCCGGGTCATTCTCCCGCCGCGCCTTCCCGCCTCGACTACGCATCGGGGCAGTGGCGTGTTGCGGCGTTCGTTACCGGTTACAGCGGCGCGTCCGCGGCCGATTTTCACGGCCTTCCCTTTTGTCCCGCCCGAAGGCGGAAACCTGCAACGCAATCATTAAAGACATTCACCCAGCCGTTGTCAAGAGCGACCGGGAAATTTTGCCGGGGAATGATTTGGAAATTCATCAGTAAAAATGTTTTGACACACGTCCTGCCGGACGGTACTATTATTTACTTGCCTCGAAGTTGGCGGGGGAGGATATTCCGAATGGCTGATGAATTAAAAGGTAAGACGATTCTGCTGGTCGATGATGATCGAGAGATTTTGTTGTCGATGAAGACGGCGTTGGCTGAAACCGGCGCTGACATCGAGACGGTTGAGGACGGTGAGTCGGCTGTGCGGAAAGTATTGAAATCGCCGCCCGACCTTATGGTGCTGGACGTGATGCTCCCGAAGAGAAGCGGGTTTCTCGTCTTGGAGAAGATCAGGCAGAAGATAAAGCAAACCGAACCGCCACGGGTAATAATGGTAACAGGGAATCCGGGCACCAGGCATCGCGTTTTTGCCGAAACGCTCGGTGTTGACATGTATCTGAATAAACCTTTCAGGATTGAGAAATTGGTGCAGGCAGTCAAAGATTTACTCACCCCGGAAGGATAGTCGGGTCGATTATTGTTACTGGAAAGACGAACAGAAGATAAACGTGGGATAAGAAGGCAAAGGGAAAAGAACGGGAATATGATGGGCATTGCAACAGCGGTCATTAAAGAAGAGATTATAAGTCAGTATCAGCGGCACGATGATGACACCGGTTCGACGGATGTGCAGATTGCACTGCTGACCGGACGGATCAGGCATCTCACCGAACACCTCAAGGCGAACAAAAAAGACCACGCCTCAAGGCGGGGGTTGTTGAAAATGGTCGGGCAACGCAACAGCCTGCTGAAGTATCTGGCGCAGACCGATTCAACACGGTACCAGAAAGTTATCGCCTCTTTGGGGCTGCGAAAGTAACCATCTCCCATTTATAGCCATCAGCAATCGGCCATTGGTCCCCGGTCAATCGGTGTAATCAATTAAGTTTGTGGCTAAACGCTAAACAGGAAAAGTAAAAACAGGAAAAGGGTAAGAAAAGTAAGGAAAGCAGTAAGGAAGAGAAAAGGTAAAGGAAAGAAAATGAAAGAAGTAACGAGAATTGAGAAGGAAATTGGTTCACA
>DAOVLV010000441.1 GCA_030631085.1 Planctomycetales bacterium
ATCGCACTGCCGCACGAACAGGTGGCCAACCCGTACACAAACATCGAAATGGACTTTCACTACTTCTTCGTGCACAAGGTCATGTTTATCAAGTACGCCTGTGCGTTCGTCTGCTTCCCCGGCGGGTTCGGGACGATGGACGAATTCTTCGAGTCAATGACGCTCATCCAGACCGGAAAGGTCGAATCGTTCCCGGTGATACTCTTCGGAAAGGCGTTCTGGGGTAAACTGGCCGGGTGGATGGACAACGTGCTGCTGCGCCGGCATAAGAACATCTCACCGGAAGACATGGACCTGTTCACAATGACCGACAGCCTCCGCGAGACGGTCAGCATTGTCGAAAAAGGCTGTGAACTGGAGCGTTCCCGTCGCGCCAAGCCCGTTCGCCTTGGCCACATGCGACCGACCGGAGAAGGAACCGTCGCAGGACGACTACCGAAAATCAAATCGCGAAAAAGAAGAAAGTAATTGTAGGCTGGGACGAAGCGAAGCGGAGTCCCACCTTTTTGGGAGCCGGGTCTTATCTTCAAAAGGGTTCATCCAATGGCTATGACAATCACAGAAAAAATTCTTGCCGGACACGCCGATAAGAATAAAGTTTCGCCCGGCGAAAATGTCTGGGTCGATGTCGATGTGCTGATGAGCAACGACGTTATTGCGCCGCAGATGATCGGAATCTTCGAGGAGCACTTCGGACCCGATGCCGAAGTCTGGGACACCGACAAGGTCGTGATGATACCCGACCATTACATCTTCACAGCCGATCCCAAGGCCCACCGCAATATCGACATTATGCGCGAATTCGTCGCCCGCAAGGGCATCGGGCACTATTACGATACGGATTTCATCCCGCCGGGATTCGAAGGCATGCCCCAGCCTTACAGCGACCCGACCCAAACGCCGTACATGGGCGTCTGCCATGTAACGCTCCCGCAGAAGGGCCATACGCGCCCCGGCGAGTTACTGCTCGGAACCGATAGCCACACCTGTACGCACGGCGCGTTCGGGCAGTTCGCTTCCGGTATCGGCAGCACCGATGGGGCGTTCGTAATGGGGACGGGAAAACTCTGGCTGAAAGTCCCGCCGACACTGAAGTTCATCTTCAACGGCCCGATGCCGCCGTACCTGATGGCAAAGGACCTCATCCTGCACATTATCGGACACATCGGGCACGACGGCGCGACATACATGGCCATGGAAATCACAGGCCCAACCGTCATGTCTTTGAACATGGACGAGCGAATGACGATCTGCAATATGGCAATCGAAGCCGGCGGAAAGAACGGGATAATCCCAGCCGACGAAGTTACGCTCGAATACGTCCGCCGCCGGACGGATAAACCCTTCGAGACCGTTGATGCCGATGCCGACGCCGAATACGCAGGCGTTTATGAATGGGACGCCTCAAAGATAGAGCCGACCGTCGCCTGCCCGCACTCGCCCGGAAACAGGGCGACGGCACGCGAAAAATCCGACGTAAAAATCGACCGGTCATACATCGGTTCATGCACCGGCGGAAAGACGACCGACTTCATCGCAGCCGCTACCGTCCTTGCCGGTAAGGAAGTGAAGGTCGAAACGTTCATCGTCCCGGCCACGACGGAAGTGGACGCCGACCTGGACCGCTGCAAGGTGAACGGGTCGAGCCTGCGAGAGATTTTCTCGGCTGCTGGTTGCAAGATAGGCCCGGCCAGTTGTGCGGCGTGTCTTGGCG
>DAOVLV010000014.1 GCA_030631085.1 Planctomycetales bacterium
GCCAGTATTCCCGCCCCGTCAATTACCTCGCGAAGTTCCAACTCGACCAGGTCGCCGGTCAGCAGGTCTTCGGCGGCGGCGTTTTGGATGATAATTTCCCCGCCGCAGAACAGGCCGCTTGCCATCCCGTCGGCAGAGTTGTCCGCGAACAGCGAGGTAGCCATCAGCAGTGAACCGTCGTCATAAGTCGTCTGCCCTGCCGCACTTTCCACGACAATGTCGGCCTCGTCGGAAACGGTCAGTTCGCCTTTCCCGTACTCCCCGCCGGTCGGGACGAATCCGCTGTCCAGATAGGTCGCGTTGATGGACTGAATAGGAAGCGTGTAGATGTCAACAACATTGCTGGCGCCGCTTGACATTGAGCCACCTCCCGCAAACATCGCACTGCTTGACACCGTCGTCGCAGCGAGTGGTTGCCGTGCCTGCGAAAGTGTAGTCGTGGACCATGTATCCGCATCGGCATCGTATATGTCCACCACGTCGCTGTAAAACAGACCGCTGCTATCAAGGGAAGTACCGCCGGCAAACATCGCCAGGTTCCCCACCGTTGTAGAGGCCAGATAGCTTCGTCCCTGTGAGAGTGTCGCTGTGGACCATGTGTCCGTATCGGAGTTGTAAATGTCAACGGTTGCACTGGGGGCACTACTACCCCAGCCTCCTGCGAAGATTGCCAGGTTGCCCACCGTTGTAGCGGTCAGGTTGTCCCGCTGCTGCGAAAGCGTAGCTGTAGTCCAAAGCGTTGTCTCGGGGTCATAAATATTTACGACGTTAGTGTAACCCGAGTGGAAGAACGCCCTGTTCCCCACAGCAGTTGCTACGGTCCTGCCTCCACCCTGAGGGAGCGCATCGGTAGTCCACAAACCTGTATTTGCATCGTAGATGTCCACCGTATTCACGTTCGTACCGCTTCCGGCCCAGCCACCGGCTATAATAACCTTGCTTCCGACCGTAACCGCGCCCGGGGCGCTGCGAGCTTGAGAAAGCGAATCTGTGGACCACAGCCCCGTATCGGCATCGAAGATGTCCACGACATCGCTATGTCGGTTACTGGCATACTCGCCCCCGGCAAACATCGCCTTGCTGCCTACTGTTGTGGCAGCCAAATCATGACGCGCTTGCGAGAGCGTGTCGGTTGTCCACAAACCTGTACCGGCATCGTATATGTCAACAACGTTGCAATAGGGATACCCCCCGGCAAACATTGCTTCATCCCCCACGCTCGTGGCCGCGGGGTTATACCGCCCCTGCGACAACGTTGCCGTAGTGTGAATGACGTCGGACGCGAACACCGATCCGGAAAAAACCAATACTGACAATACGACTACACAACTGGTCCATTTTGCTCTCATCGTTCATGCTCCTTTACTGTTTCAGTTCTCCTGACCGGGAAAAACACCCGGTCAATTCCAATCCAAGGCTGATGAAACAGGTGAGCGGACCGTTCCTCAGCGCCCATACCCGCATAAGCGGACTTCCAACCCATGAGCGACTGGGTGAACAAACTTCCTCACGATGGGAACTTGGCCGTGCGGCCTAAGGTGTGTTTGAGTGAGCACTGATCCTGCTTCGCCGAGGCTTCGCAGGACATGTCGCCCACACCCTCTTACTGAATCGGCAAGGCTCTTGCCGAAACGCAGCTACTCCGCCGCTCCCAAAGCGGGCTGGAGCATGTAATATTCAATTGTATTTATTTCCTCCGTCGTCGAATCAACGCCAACGCCCCGACAGTCAGCAGGCTCAACGTCGCCGGTTCGGGTACGGAAAGATAGACATAATAGCTTCCGGAGCCTTCTGCCCCAAAATCTGCGTAAGGTGCGCCAATACCGAAATCAGGAATACCATCAGTGTTAATGTCGCCGAGGGCGGTTATGGTTCTACCGAAACCATCACCTGCGGAATCACCTTCGATTTCGCCAACGATCTCTTGGAGATATGGGCTGTAAAAAATTACTTTACCGCTGAAATTTTCAGATCGGCTTCCGATGGCAATATCGTCATGGCCGTCGCCGTCCACATCGCCGATGTTCTCGACCATTGCCCCGAAATACCCTTCAATCGCCTGGGGCTTGGGCAGTTCCCACAAGAGATTCCCGTTGGAACCGTCGTAGAAATACACTGTGCCGCTGGTTTCGTATTCGCCGGTTGCAACAGGGCAGGGGCCTCCTATGGCAAAGTCAACCACACCATCTCCGGTGAAATCACCAGCCGCAGCTAGCGGGTTCTGCCCGAGGCTCTGTAGTGCCCCAATATCGGTGTTCGTTCGAGGCCCGTCAAAATGAAACTCTTCGATATCCTCGACGTAAACTGTTCCGCTTACCGTTGTCGCGCCGCTGATTAGATGCACTCGTCCACGGTGGTCAAACGGGTTCTCGCTTGAGGAAAACAGGAAGTCATCAATATCGTCGTTGCCTACGACGTCGCCAACGTTTCTGACAGCGGGATCGTTGCCTTGGCAGTAGGCTTGAATCGTCATCCTTCTTGTTATTCCTGACGCGTCCTTGCTGAACCATTCTACGAAGGTGCCTAGTCCGCCGCAGGCCGGTCTTGTGGCTTCCAAGAGGTCCCCGTTCGTGCCCAAGGCCTCCACCGCCCTGCCGAAGTAATGTGTATCGCCTCCACCTGTTTCCTGGTGGATCAATGCAGGATGAGACGCATAATCTCCGCCGATAGTTCTGTCGGCGCCATTGCACCAAAGAACGTATTCTCCAAACATCGCCCCGGCGGCATAGTCTGGAACACCGTCCCCGGTCACGTCGGAAAGCCCACACACGCTATATCCGAGTTTGTTGTTACCCCCTCCATCGTCAATGCGAGCAAGCGTCGTACCTCCGGCCATCGTTTGCCCAATAAGGTAAACGTGCGATGAGCAACTCCCGCCGCCCCATCCCGGGGCCCCAATCACAAGGTCGCTTTGGCCATCTCCCGTCACGTCCGCGACACGTGATGCAGACCATCCAAAACAATCACCGCTGGATTCTCCGTCCAAACGGTATGCAAGATAATACTGGGGCACCTGACCGACCGCGACTGCCCCCATAAGTCCCACCAGCAAACAAATCCCGATACATTTATTATGTCGTAACACTGCTAATCTCCTATCGGCGCTGATTGCCCGCGAATCCTGCGCCTTGCCTGATTCGTTGGAACGAATCGACGCCGAGTACTCAAAAGACTCTTGTCTGTGGGAACTTGGCCGTGCGGCCTAAGGTGTGTTCGGGTGAGCGAGATCGCCCACACCCTCTCATTGAATCGGCAAGGCTCATGCCGAAACGCAGCTACTCCGCCGCTCCCTAAGCGGGCTGGAGCAAGGTCAATATTCAGTTGTATTTATTTCCTCCGACGGCGAATTCCGCAGGATTTCCGCTTACGCTTCAACAACGCCACCGCCCCGACAGCCAGCAGGCTCAGCGTCGCCGGTTCGGGGACCGGTGTCAGTGTGATGTTCGAGACGCCGGTAAAGGTGCCGGAAAAATCGTCAATGTCGGCAGGGTCGATCTGGAAGGTAATCTGGACGATATCGCCCAGCGGCAGCATGAACGCCTCCTCCAGAAGCCCGCCGGTAACTTCGAACAGGCCCTGCCCTGCCAGTATTCCCGCCCCGTCAATTACCTCGCGAAGTTCCAACTCGACCAGATCGCCGGTCAGCAGGTCTTCGGCGGCGGCGTTTTGGATGATAATTTCCCCGCCGCAGAACAGGCCGCTTGCCATCCCGTCGGCAGAGTTGTCGGCGAACAGTGAGGTATCCATGCTGACCGAGCCGTTGTCGTATGTCGTCTGCCCGGCTGCACTTTCCACGACAATGTCAGCCTCGTCGGAAACCGTCAGTTCGCCGTTCCCGTACTCCCCACCGGTCGGGACGAATCCGCTGTCCAGATAGGTCGCGTTGATACTGTCGATTGGAGGAATCTGCGTAAGCGTTCCGCCGTTGTAGATGATTGTGCCGCCGCTGTTTGCGAAGTTGAGGCAGTAGAGGTTCAGCCCGCCGAGGTCCAGTTGCGAACCAGCCGAGAGTGTGAGATTCCTGACATACTGCGCCTCGACGCCGTCCCAGCCGGGCTGGTTGTCGTAGTTATCGACCAGTTGAACCTGCCCGACGTCGGCCCCGCCCAGTTGCAGCGTGCCGAGTGTGAAGTTGTTGTGGAAGGCCTCCCAATTCACACCCTTATCCTGCCCAGCCACCTCGAACGGATCAACATCCGCCGTCCCGCCTTCAAAGATCAGCCGGAGATTCTTCAGCCCCGAAAGCGCTGCCGAGTCGGTGCTTTCATTCTCAAAGGCCGAGCCGGTCATGTGTATCGTAGCGCCGGGCACAGCAGAGAGCCGCCCGTTTAGGGTTAGTTTGTTGCTCACCCGCAGCAAGCCACCAGCGTACTCGTAGCAGCCCCCTTGACCGAAGGTAAGAAAAGCGACGCTGTGAAGACCACCTGTCTGTTGGAATGTTCCCTCGTGAATGTTTGTCTTCCCTGTGCTCAATTCGCCGGCGCTGAGTTCGTATCGGCCAGTCCCACCGGGGCCGTCCCCCAGCAAAAGTTCTTCAGAAACCATTGCGCATCCACCACTCTGCACGAACCGCCCAGAACCATAGTGGCCGACCTCAACTTCGACAGCGGAAAACTCAGCCGTGTTACTGAGGTAATAGACACCGTTGCTGTTAAGCCTCAACTTGCTGGTGACAAGGTTGCTCCCGCCGGTGTGGATGAACTCGCCACTACCAATCCCGCCGTAGTCGCCGACGCTCATCCAGTTGGACTGAAGAGTGCCGCCGGAGAGTTCATACTTTCCGGTACTCGCATCGGAGCCAACCTGGAGCCTCTTTCCAGCGATGTGCGTGCCGCCGGTTTGGATGAAATGGCCATCGCCATAATACCCACCTACAAACGTCACACCTGCGATGTCTAATCGGCCAGTGCCGCTCAACTCATAGATGCCCTTCGCGCCAGCATATCTCCCGAGTACGAGCCCGTATTGGCCAGCGTAACCATCAGCATTCCGAAAGGTGATTGACCCGCCGCTGTGGATCACGTGGCCCTCGCCGTCCTTTCCGACAATCGACATCTCGGCCGACAGATCGCCGCCCTCGATGATCAGCGCGCCCTCGGATCCGGCGATGACACCAATGTCAAGGTTATACTCGATCTGAGTCTGCCCGGCGCTGTGGGTGAATTGTCCCGTGCCACTAGCCGCAATCAGCATGTTCCCGAGAGACAGGCTTGTGCCGTTCATTCGCGACGTGTTGTCCTCTACGGTCAATGTCCCCTTGCCTAAATCCACCGAACCGTCTGCCGTAACCTCCAGGCCATCCGTTATGGACAGGCTGTCGCTGGACTCCGCTACGCGGAGTGAGCCATGGCACTGCACGTGACCTTCGACGCTCCCGAACGCTACGAGACGCTGATCGGTCGGGACTACCATGGTCGTGCCGGCAATGTGCGTGACGCCGGCGGAAGTGTAGTCAGCCAGATCAGTGGCCGGGTCAAATCCGGCCGGGAACATCACGAGCGTGTTCGCCGCGGTGTTGATTCGGCCGTTGGCGGCATTGGCGATGGTTCCCTTGCTCATATCCAGCATCGAACCTGCCGCCAGTTGCAGCGTCCCACCGGTGGCGGCGAAGTCAAACGTGCCTTCGTTCAGTAGGCCGCCGTTGAAGGCCATTTGCCCACCGGTAAACTCAAACCGGCTGCTCGGGTTGATCATAACCTTGCCCGCCGCCAGGCTTCCCCCGCTTTGCACGAACGTGCCCACAGTGGCGTCATACCAGTCGTCACCTACTTGGATCGCCTTCGCCGAAAGCGCTCCGCCATGAAGCTCGTAGGTGGAATTGTATGCGCCGGTCCCGACTTCCAGCTCGTGTTGGACGACGCACTCCCCGGCAGTCTGGACAAATCGCCCCAGCCCGCTGTCGCCAACCCACAGCGCCGGGGTTTCCAACCGCCCGGTTCCCCCTAACTCGAACAGGGCTGTGTTAGGCTTGCCGTACTGGCTGGTAACGCACACGCGCCCCCATACGCTGTGCGTTCCACCAGTCAGACGGAAGGTCCCGCCACCAGATTCGCCGTAGCCGATATAGGTATAGGCAGCGCTGCTGGTCCCTCCGCTCTGCTCGAACAGTCCGTTAGTCCGGATGCTCATATCCGAGGGCGATACGTTCAAATGGCCCGACTGGAGCAGGTAGTGCCCCCCTCCAGTATCGAAGTAGCCAATGGACAGTCCGGCCAATGAAGCCGTACCTCCAGTCTGCACAAAGACGCCGTTCCCTTGCGAGCCCACGCTGACATATGAACTCAGCGTAGCGTCGCCGCTGAGCTCGTACAGGCCGACACCTCCCACGCTGTATCCGAGGCGGAAGGTGTAAACCGATACCGTCCCATTTGTGTGGACCACCGTGCCCTGCCCCGTGTCGCCGACATAGGCACGGATGGAGTTGGAGATGTCCGATCCAATCTCGGCCGTTCCGCCGTTGTCGATGTAGGCGGTGTCATCAAACCTCGGCACGCCGGCCGTCCAGTTGGCCAGGTCGAACCAGTCGCCCGCTGCGGGCGGGGGAAGTTTCCAGTAGGTATTGCCGGCTGGGGCTGCGGTCGCGCAGGCCATTACGATCACAAAGGCAAACAAAGTTCCTATTACGTGTGCATTTCGTTTAGTTCCCATTGTCATGCTCCTTCCTGTTTCAGTTCTCCAAGGCCACGCGAAGCGCGAGGCTAATTTCTTCCAAACCAAGGCTGATGAAACAGGTGAGCGGCCAGTTCCTCAGCGCCCATACCCGCCGTTAAGCGGGCTTCCAACCCATGAGCGCCTGGGCTTGCAAACCTCCATATCCTCACTTTAAAAGGCGTACTACTTTCTGCGTCGTCGAATTCCGCAGGATTTCCGCTTACGCTTCAACAACGCCACCGCCCCGACAGCCAGTAGGCTCAGCGTGGCCGGCTCGGGGATGACTACGATCTGGATTGGACCCGCAGGCGCCTCGTAGCGATTCACCTCATACAACACTACCGCATTGGAGCCGTCCAGGTCGGATTGAATGAGACGCGAGAATATCCCCTGGTTCGGCCCGGAATGTTCCTGACGAAGATCATTGTAATAAAGCTTATCTCCGAAGCGCTGAACGTCGCGCGGACTATCAGCACCATTGATGTTCGTTAGATCCGTGCCGTCAAATCCTACTTTGAAGATGTGTCCATCAAACCAATCCGCCCCGTAGATCAACTGATTTTCCAGGTCGAGTGAGATCGAGTACGCATAGGCTTCGACGACAACCTGGCGGTTGGCGCCGTCCAGGTTGCAGCGCTCAATCTTCGGCGTGCACATGGCACCGGAGCTGGAAGTAAAGTATAGTCGATTACCTGACGGGTCCACCTCCAAGGCAGATTCAAGGTCTGCGTCGGTCATAATAGTTACCACGTCGGTTCCGTCCAGGTTCATCCGGGCGATACGGTCGTCGGTATATCCACGTTTCTCAGTGAAATAGATGTGCCCTGTATTCGAGTTGATGGCAATCTGAAAGAGACAATCGCCGGACCCGTCCTGCTGTGGAAGCGCCGTGGTGTAGAGCACCTCGACGTTAGAACCGTCCAGATTGCTGCGACAGACCCGACCCCTAGCTGAAGAGTCCCATGAAGCACCGTTGTCGGACCAGTACATCTTCCCAGCGTTGGCGTCAATGTCCAAACCCATTAGAGCCGTCTGAGTGGTCAGGATTACCTGAAAATCGCTACCGTCAGACTGGATGCGGTTAATTGTATCCGCGTTATTATCGGCCCAGTACACCCGCGGCATAGACGCCGTGGCTGAAGAAAGTGTCAAAACCGGCAACAAGAAAACTACCAATATGAAAATTCGACCCCGCTTCAATAGTCCCATCTCAAACCTCCATTCTCGTATTTCGCCCGTCCGGATATGCAGAACACCGGCGTTGGGTAAATCATAAAAATAATCAACGGGAACTCGGCCGGTGGCGGCCTAAGGTGTGTTCGAGTGAGCGAGATTCGCCCACACCCTCTCATTGAATCGGCAAGGCTCATGCCGAAACGCAGCTACTCCGCCGCTCCCAAAGCGGGCTGGAGCATGTAATATTCAATTGTATTTATTTCCTCCGTCGTCGAATCAGCGCAATCGCCCCGACCGCCAGCCCCTCGACTATGCTCGGGACTTTCGCCTTCGCTTTAACAAAACCGGACCGGCTGCGCCGCATAACAAAAGCATCGTGGCCGGTTCTGGAATCAGCAGGAAGGCGTGAAGATTGCCTTCAGGGTTAAACCCCTGCCCGACGATCCAGCCTTTGTCGTTAATGTCGTTGGCGTATTTCAAGTTCCAGTCCGATCCTTCTGGTAGTATATCGTTGAGCTTTTGCATTCCTCCGTTGGAATCCCATACATATGCCCATCCTGCCGACTCACCTACGACCTGGCCAAGATTGTTAATGGCGTTCGCAAAGGTGTAGATGACGCTAGAACCGTCGTCCAGCTCCGGCAAATCGGTTCGTCCACCGTCGGCTGTCCAAAGGAATGCGTTCCAGTAAGTTCCATTTTGCGTGTCATACCAGGAACCGGCCACTTGGTTGGAGTTGTTGATGTCATTAGCACTCGTGTAGTGACCGAATTTACCGATGTCTGTAATGTCGCCTGACGTATCCCATATGACGGCATGAGACTGATTGCCTGTGGACGGGACGGATTCACCAACGACTATGCCGTAGTCGTTGATGCCTTTGGCGAAAGCCACTGGATGTTCGGGGAGGCTTCCCATATCTGTCATTCCGTTGTCACGATCCCATATGAACGGACGGGAATCCACGCTTCCCAAGGATTTGGCGTCGCCCACGACTTGCCCTGAATTGTTTATGTCTCGCGCCCAGCTCGAAGTCCCACCGAGCGTGCCCAGGTCCTCCATCCCCGTCCCGCTGAAGAGAAACGCGTGGGTTAGCCCACTGGGGATAGCCGCGTCGCCAACAATCTGGCCAACTTCGTTAACAGCAAAGGCGAAGCTCCTGGGGCCACCAAGTGTGCCTAGAGAAACCATGCCGTTGACGCTATCCCATTTGAAGGCAACATAATTGCCTAACGGGAGCTGAGTGCTTCCAACGACCACCCCCGTGCTGTTGAGACCCCATGCCATGCTTTGTTCGCCGCCTAATGTACCCAGATCAATTATCGAGTATTGTTCCTGGGCTAACGCTTGGTTCACAAACAATACCACTACGATGAATATGACTGGTGCTATCGGATTAAATTTCATTATTCATGCTCCTTACAAGTAACGTAATCCGCACACGCGGAACACAACTTCGGACAATCGGGAACTTGGCCTGTGATGGCCTAAGGTGTGTTTGAGTGAGCGAGATTCGCCCACACCCTCACATTGAATCGGCAAGGCTCTTGCCGAAACGCAGCATACTCCGCCGCTCCCAAAGCGGGCTGGAGCATGTAATATTCAATTGTATTTATTTCCTCCGACGGCGAATCAATGCTAATGCCCCGGCCGCCAGCAGGCTCAGCGTAGCCGGTTCAGGGATAAAGTATAAATTGTCCACTCCAAAGGGATGGAAACCAGATCCCTCACCGTACCATTCTGTGCGGTCAATGCCGGGCCCCGAAACAGTCACGCTGGTCCAGTCATTGATCGGGCCCAATATCACTGTGCGGGCATCCACAAGGGTGCCGCCGTCATAAGCCTCCAATGTGAATGTATTACCCGCAGATGAGCCATTGGACCGGGAGACATCCAGAGAGACATAATTCATGTCTTGTTCAAAAAAAGTCGTAGCAAGCGAATAGCTCGACCCGTTGAACCCCAAAAATGCGGGCCCATTGGTGCCTTCCAGATCCCAATTGCCCGGATCGCCCGCAGATATCCCACCAAATATCGAACCGTCGTCCGTCGTCTCGAAGAGAATGCTCAAGTGCGCATATTCATCGGTCAAGAAGCCAAAGTTGCCATTTGCGGGGGGGATTTCATCGAATGTGATGACTGCCGCGTTAACAGCAGAACAGAATCCGCAGAGAACCACAGCGATACTCCCCGCGAGACATACAAGTAAACTCATCTCCACACGTTTCATTTTTTTCTCCTTCTTGCTTCTCACTTCCTGCGTGCCGGCAAAGTGAGCGAACCGAGAAATTCCCGATTCTCCCTTTGCATCAGGGCCGAGTCCTTCAATCGAGTGTGCCAGTGAAGGACAACCAACGATGGGAACTTGGCCGGTGGCGGCCTTGAGGCAGGTGCGAGTGAGCGAGAACGCTCTGGCCTCTCTTTGTAGATTCAGCCTACTCCGCCGCTCCCAAAGCGGGCTGGAGCATGTAATATTCAGTTGTATTTTCTTCCTCCGTCGTCGAATCAACGCCATCGCCCCGACAGCCAGCAGGCTCAGCGTGGCCGGTTCAGGAATGACGGCCAGACCTTCGAAACCCGACAAGGTGTTCGCCGTTACGGTTCCCTGGCCTGTGACGGTATCGATCGTGAATATTGCTCCACTATCTGCAATACCCCAAAGAGTACCGTCCGGGGTATAGTCAATACCAACTCCATGAGAAACCCCGCTGCCAAGTCCCACATTTCCGATTAGCGTGGCGGCACCAGTGATCTTACTAAGGGATACAAAACTTAAAGGTTGATCATCGTGCTCTTGTGACACTCCCCACAGGCTATTGCCGCCGGCATCTTCCAGGGCAATCACATCCATACCACTGGTGTAACCGATCAGGCTCACAAGCCCCGTGTTTGGGTTAGCACTGTATAATTCGCTATCGGTGGATTTAGATACGAAAAGGTCGCCATTGCCGTCGAAGGTTAAGCCGGCGTCAAACTGCCCGGAAACTCCTGAGGGTCCAACGTATGTGCCGGTGCCGCTGACCAAGTCGATTGTGATCAAGTGTCCCCCATTGTTCCATCCGAAAAGGATACCGGTCCCCGGCTGGAAACTCAGACCTTCTACATCGCCATAACCAACTGGTCCTATTTTCGTCGCGGTGCCGCTAGTAAGGTTGATGCGGTAGAGGCAGTCATCGCCGTCCGATTGAACTGAATACCCCCACGCTTCCACCGCCGATAGCATCGTCGGCGAAATTATCATCACTGCCATAACCACAGAAATCGTTAAAATCACCTTCTTCATACCAACCTCGTTCATAATTGTCATTTTCCTGCTCCTTTCCTTGGGCAAGAAGGGGACAGTACCAGCCTCCTGTCCGTTTCCATTGCTAAATCCCTGTCGCAAACATCGCGTCCACCGCAGCACAAACCATACACGCCGAATTCATCAAGGCTGATGAAACGGGCTACCTGCCTGCCGACGGGCCTGTGCCACCCAACAACAGTTATTCAAACGATGGGAACTTGGCCGTGTGGCCTGTAGGTGTGTTCGAGTGAGCGATCCTGCTTCGCCAAGGCTTCGCAGAATGTGTCGCCCACACCCTCTCATTTGTTTCGGCAAGGCTCTTGCCGAAACGCAGCTACTCCGCCGCTCCCAAAGCGGGCTGGAGCATCTTAAAAATCTGTACAGACTATAACTTTCGGTTTGGGAACTTGGCCGGTGCGGCCTGTGGCAGAATACGACGGAGCGAGTAACGCTCCTGCCCTCACAGAAGAAGAATCGCTCCGCCGCTCCCTCGCGGATCAGAGCATCTAAATTGTATCATAAATAGCAATTCTGTCAAGTTAGAAAACTCGGCAAAAGTAAAAGAGATAGCAGGTCCCGCCAGGAACGCCCGGGGCGAATGCAATGGACGCTGAAATTCAATTGACACAGCCGACGGGAGAAACTAGATTGACTCGCCCAACAACGTAACACGGGCGTCCCGCCCGTGAGAAAAGAAACCATGGCCGAGACGGCCATGCCACAAGAAAAATCAAACCTGATTGGAGAAATGCAGCAATGGCAAAGAAAGCAATGAAGTACGTCTATTTCTTCGGCGGAAAAGGCACCGAAGGCAACGCGACAATGAAACAAATCCTCGGCGGCAAGGGCGCGAACATGGCAGAGATGTGCAAACTCGGACTGCCCGTACCAGCCGGCTTCACCATCACCACCGAAACCTGCGATGCGTTCTATAAACTCGGACACAAATACCCGCCGGAACTCGACGGGCAAATCGACGCCAACATCAAAAAACTCGAAAAACTCTCCGGCAAAACCTTCGGCCGCGGGCCTAACCCGCTGCTCGTGTCGGTCCGCTCAGGTGCAGCCGTCTCAATGCCCGGAATGATGGACACCGTCCTGAACCTCGGCCTGAACGATAAAACAATCCAGGCGATGATCGACCTGACCGGAAACGAGCGATTCGTCTGGGACTCATACCGCCGATTCATGCAGATGTTCGGCGACGTGGTGCTCGGTATGGAACATCACGACTTCGAGCACGCACTCCAGACCGTCAAGGCCCGCCGAAAAGCGAAACTCGACACCGACCTGGACGTCGCAGGACTCAAGGACGTCGTGGCCGAGTATAAAAAGGTGTACAAAAAGGCCCGCAAAACCTTCCCGCAGGACGCACGCAAACAACTAATCGCAGCCTGCGACGCGGTCTTCGGGTCGTGGAACAACCCGCGAGCAATCAAATATCGCCAGTTGAACGACATTCGAGGCCTCATCGGCACAGCCGTCAATGTCCAGGCGATGGTCTTCGGCAACATGGGCGCGACCAGCGGAACAGGCGTGGCCTTCACGCGCAACCCCGCAACCGGCGAAAACAAATTCTACGGCGAATACCTCATGGACGCACAAGGCGAAGACGTCGTAGCCGGTATCCGCACGCCGCACCCAATCGCCACGCTCGCCAAAGTGGACGGCAAATCTTATCGGCAGTTGATGAGCATCCGAAGCCGACTGGAAAAACACTACCGCGACGTGCAGGACATCGAATTCACCATCGAACGAGGCAAGTTGTACATGCTCCAGACGCGCTCCGGAAAACGCACAGCCGCCGCTGCCGTCAAAATCGCCATCGATATGGTGAAAGAAAAACTCATCAGCGAAA
>DAOVLV010000331.1 GCA_030631085.1 Planctomycetales bacterium
ACCGTCAAGGAGCCTTATCGTCCAGGCCCGAATCATCCGTGGCGAAAGTTTCGAATCAAACGTATAATCAAACATGAGGACATTTTAACTTTGGCAAAATAGCGGACATTTCTACTTTGGCACAACAAAAAATGATTTTACCCCTTGACAATCTCGGTATATCGTGATAAAATCGCGGTTGATTAAGATGAGGATTACGAATCTTACTCCAGTTGAGCCGATTGGCGTAAGAGGGTTGCAGCGCATTTCCTGTTGGGCATTTGAATTGTGAGGAAGAGCAGTACAAAGGCAGAAGCAAATCGAATGTAGTTAATAGGACTTTTACGGAGTTTGGTTTTTCAGAGCCTTTTTTAAGAAAGGAGGCAGGGTAAACGCAAGTCGGTTGTAATTTCGGAGAGAAGAGAGAAATTTTGTGATCATGGTGCCGGCAACTAACGGGCGTACCGTTGGAAGACCGGTACCGGAGAGAGAGGAGAGGATGTTATGTCAAAATGGACGATTTTTGTTGTAGCGTTTGTGGTAATGGGACTGATGGTAGCCCCGGCGTTCGCCGTAAACGTCACGAAGCTCCGGGATCAGCATATAGGGCCGGATCACAACCCCGGGACACCGGCAGAGGACGTCATGCACAGTCATATGATTCAGTATGATCTGATGAGTCCGGAGAACTATTGGCGGGGCGCCACCCAGCACATCGACGAGTATAATGGCTGGTCATTTGCGATGCCGACCCTGGTCGCGAATGGTGAGCGCGCGAACCTGTTGGAGTTCGACACACTGATCGGAACTGGTGAGAATCAGATTCCCCTGGGTGCGACGATCATTGAGGCCACACTCTGGTTGCGGAGAACCAATTGGGGTGACGCGACCGTCAATCTGGGCGTCTATCCTGTTCTGGACCCGGACGGCCTGGGCCACTGGGGCGTCAGCCCGGGGGCCGGCGGCTACGAAGATGGTGCCGCCTGGTCGACTCGCGACTCCATTGTCGACCCGGACGTTCCGTGGACTCTTGTCGATGACAAAAGGATTGACGAAAATTTCGTTACCGGTCTTGGCAACGACTTCCTCGGACCGGCAGATGACGTCAATGATATGGCGAAGGGCAGCAATGGCTTCTGGCTGGTAACCAGTTCGCTTCAGGCTTGGTGTGACGGCATGCCGAACCAGGGCTGGGTGATCATGGCTGATAGTGGCGACGGCGAGATCTTCGCTGGTCAAAACGACCTGAATGCCCGTCCGCTGCTGACGGTTACCTGGATTCCCGAGCCGATGACGCTGACGCTGTTGGGCGTCGGTCTGCTGGGCGTTATCCGCCGCCGGAAGCACTAAAGCGGTAGTCGGTAACACGTTGACCGATTAGAAAAAAGGGATGTTTCTTTCGTCGAGTCAGACGAAAGGAGCATCCCTTCGTTTTTTAATAATCCGCGGACTGGTTGCGGATTTGCTTCATACCGGTCACAATGTCCGTCATGCCCAGACGCAAAGGTAAATCGCAACGGCGGATAAAAGACTGGGAGCGGCGATTCCGCGAGGCGGAAACCGATTCGCTCGACGCCGATTCGGCGGAGACACTCCAGCCTCTACGCGTCAAACTCCCCGCCTCGCGCAATCAGCCAATCGCCGAGGCCGGCGAAACCGACGAACCATCGTATGAGTCAGATGGAATCGCAATTGTAACGGGACTGTTTCCAGGCGGAGCGATTGTGCGGCTGGGTGAAGATGAATTACTCTGCCGATTGGCCGGTACGTTCCGCCCGCCGAAGGATACAACCGCTCTGGCAGTCGGAGACGAGGTGTCTGTGGCGCTGACGGAGGCACAGCACGTTTCGGGGGATATGACAACCGACAGCCAGCGAACCGACGGCGTGATTCTCTCCCGCCGACCCAGACGGTCCGCCCTTGCCCGCCCTCAACCGACCAGTGGAAAACGACGCGGGCGATACGATGATGAAATGTTCGTAAAAGTCGTAGCCGCGAATATGGACACGCTGTTGATTATCGCGTCGGTCCGCCAGCCGGCGTTCAGACCCGGACTGATCGACCGGTTCTGCATCGTCGCCGAACGTGGCGAGATGAAGCCGGTGATCGTAATCAACAAAATTGACCTGGACAAACCGGATAAAAAACTCCTGAAGGAACTTTCATCCGGCGGTATCGAGGTGTTTTTCTGCTCCGCCGAGACGGGCAAGGGGTTGCGAAAACTTCGTAAGGCCCTTCAGGACAAGCGGAGCGTCCTTGCCGGCGCTTCGGGCGTCGGAAAATCCACGTTGATTAACGCCCTGGTTCCGGGCGCGGACCTGGCAGTCAGAGAAATACGCATGAAGGACCAGCGAGGTCGGCACGTTACCTCGGCTGCGACACTGCACGAACTTCCGGGCGGCGGGCTGTTGGTCGATACGCCCGGCGTGCGCGAATTGGCTGTTGAAATGGATGCCGCCGAGTTGACCTGGTATTTCCCGGAACTGGTCGAATTCGCGCCGAAATGCAAATTCAACGATTGCACGCACACCCACGAGCCGGACTGCGCCGTCATCGCCGCAGCCGAAGCCGGTAAAATCCCGCTGCGACGCTACCAGAGTTACCTCCGAATCCTGGAAACAATTTCGACGAAATGAACAAACGAAAAACACAATTGTGCATGTGCGTCAATAATGAAGAATATCCCGCTTCACTTGAAGCGAATAAACTCTACCTGGCGCTGCCCAGTGAAGGAGAAGAAGACCTCGACATGATCAGGGTCATCGACGAATCCGGGGAAGATTATCTATACCCAGCCGATTGTTTCGTTGTATTCCCCAAAGACCTTTTTACAATGCTTCATTTCCCCGCAAAGACACGACAAAGAATCCTCAGGGCTTTGAAACCGGCGTAGATGCTTTCTCCACCCCACAGCCGGAATTGCACTGGCAACAGAACGGCGTTTCGGTAATAATCATTGTCGAAAAAGGGATATACTATGACGGTAGGCATTGAAATCGACAAAGAAAAGATCGCCCGCTTCTGCCGGAAGTGGAAGATCACGGAGTTTTCCCTGTTCGGGTCGGTCCTGCGGGACGACTTCAGCCCCGACAGCGACGTGGACGTGCTGGTCAGTTTCGCCGAAGACGCTCATTGGGGCCTGTTCGGCCTGTGCCGCATGGAAGACGAATTGAAGGAAATCTTCGGGCGCGAGGTTGACTTTGTAACAAGACGGTCTGTCGAAAGCAGTCCGAACTATATCCGGCGTAAC
>DAOVLV010000232.1 GCA_030631085.1 Planctomycetales bacterium
ACAGGGGACCAAGAGGATCGGAATGCACTTCCTGCCGGACGTTTATGTAACCTGCGCCGAGTGCAAAGGAAGCCGATACAACCACGAAACGCTGGAGATAAGGTATCGCGGAAAGAGCATCGCCGACGTGCTGAAAATGCGAGGCGAAGAGGCATTGGCGTTCTTTCAGAACTTCCCGAAGATAAAGCGGATAATCAAAACGCTCAACGACGTCGGACTGTCATACGTCGAACTTGGGCAGGCATCGACAACGCTGTCCGGCGGCGAGGCCCAGAGGGTAAAACTCGCGTCGGAACTGGGAAAGGCCGCCACCGGACATACGCTATATGTGCTGGACGAGCCGACCACAGGCCTGCACTTCGCCGACATCCGAAGCCTGCTGAACGTCCTGAATCGCCTGGCAGAGAAGGGCAACTCCATTATCATCATCGAGCACAACATGGACGTAATAAAGTGTGCCGACTGGATAATTGATTTAGGCCCGGAAGGCGGCGACGCCGGCGGGACCGTCATCGCACAGGGAACGCCCGAAGACATCGTCCGCTGCCGGAAAAGTTACACCGGAAAATTCCTCCGAAGCAAACTTGGTAAGTAGTCCCTGTAAGTGTGCGTATCCCTGTCAGCATCACCGCTATCAGCGCCCGGATAACTACTTTCATCACCTATTCTATCCTGCCGGGGAGATAACCGCCCCTTATGGGATTCCGGTTTGCCTATTTGCCTATCTTGAAATAGTAGTCGTCCGGTTCGCTGAGGTTCAGGTCGTCCACCGAGAGCGTTGCCACGTGCATGTCGCAGAAGAGATAGTTGGCTGCATCGTTGTTTCGGTGTACGTCGTCGGTTGGTCCCCGGTAGCGCCCCGGCGAATAGTTGGAGGTGCCTGCGCCGGTGTGGGAGCCGGCGTAATCGTTGTAGATGTTCGGAGTAATGATACCGCCGATACGATAACTCCAGTACCAGCACTCGCTCAGCAGGATGGTATCGGCGGGGCTTGTAACGTATGATGTCTTGCGGACCATCCTTGGCCAGGTCGGATCCCACCACGACGGGCCCTGCCCGCATATATTGAGGTTCATCGCATAGGAACGGGCGTAGCGGCGGTCTTTTTCCGGCGTTCCTCCGCCTACGGTGTAGTGATCGTCCCCGCGGTAGTCGTTCCATAATGTCTCGCGACTACAGAAGATGCCCGGAACGCCGTTGGGCGGGTCGGAGGGACAGTGGAGCAGCCCGCGATTTCCGTAATAGGACAACGTAACGAAATCCCACGAAGGCGAGTCGGGGCCGGAGTACCCCCCGGCGCCGCAACTCTGGGGATACCAATCGTCGTTCTCGTGGGTGTACATACCAAAGCCCGGGCCGAGACCCTTGAGGTTCGATAGGCACATGACCATCTTGGCCTGCTCCTTGGCCTTGCCCAGCGTCGGCAGGAGGATCGAAACCAGCAGCGCGATAATCGCCACCACCACAAGCAATTCCACCAACGTAAAGCCTTTCGTTCGTTTTATCACCATGTTCTCGCTTTTTCTCAGTCGCAACCTCGCACTCAGAAACCCCACGCTATCAGACGTTTACATATTGGCGCGGACGGTGGTTTCTTATTGGATTCGAAGGATGCGAACACTTCCTGAAGCCGGCTTAGCATCTTTCTTTTCCATCAGGGCAGGATTCAGCGACAAAGCCAGATCGGTAAAATCGCAAAAAATCTCCATACGTTCGGAGACAGGCAGAGATTGAAACCATCGCGCCTTGGCCTCGAGGCTTTCATCGCGGTGATCGTGTGAAATTGACAACTGTACAATAATGATTATATCCGATTACCCCGGTTTCAACAAGCCCGTTTCGTCAGATAATATTTTGTCAGGAATCTCCCAGAAAGAACGCGAAAATCCTGACGCAATCGTCGAAAGAGAAATTCACGTCGATCTCAATGCGATTACCGGAAATTTTCTTAAAATCTTCGATGGGCTGATCGCCGATGAGTTCCCGGATTTTCACGCATTTCTTTCCCGCTGGCGGTTCGACTTCGATCTGGAACTGCATGGGTTCCTTGAAATAGGAAGTAACGACGGCCAGGTAGAGGTCCTCGCCGATGCAGGGCATGAATTCGGCGGTCGGCATCAGTCGCGGGTCGATGGGCCTTATCAGGTTCATGGGGACGACGGGCGGGAAACCTTTTACCCGGATTGGTAATTTATCCTCGGCGGTATCGAGGATAAGCCGGCCCAGGGCGCGTCCGGCGAGGTTCAGGACCGCCATGCGAAATTCGGGGCGGTAGTAGTTCCGCGTCGGAATACCGGCCAGGAATATCGCCGTTCCCTCGCCGAGTGAGCGGGTCATAACGGCGGGGTGATTGGCGGCTGAACTGTCTTCGGCGAAGGCTGCGAGGATTTCCGCCTCGTCGCCGGGATCGACCCGGACAATATAATCCAGCCCCATCGCGGGGCGATGGACGCCGCCCCAGAATTCCGCGGTGGTTTCATCAGGCCAGGGCAGGGACGCCAGGGCGGGATGGTCCCCGACCGGAGCGAACTGCGCCGAACTTTCCAGCGGCGTCAATGATTTGACGCCGAAAATGTCCTGAAGAAAGGTATCGTCGAGCGGTTTGCCTGTTTCATCGCGTGTGGCTGTCTCGCCGCAGGCGACCAGTACGCCGCCGGAGCGGACGTAATCGCGCAGCGAATCTCGCGCCGCGACGCTCAGGCATGAAACGTTCGGCAGAATGACGACGGGAAAGCGGCGGAGGTCATCTTCCGTCAGACGAGACGATGGCAGGTAGCCGTAGGGTAGTGCGTTGTGCCTGGCGACCGCGCCGAGCGTGAACATCCGGGACCAAAGCCACGAGTCCGTCCCGCTGTCGCTGTCGATGTCGAAGCACTGTGTCTCAAGGCTGTTGACGATACCGACGAAATCGGCCGGTGCGGTTTGGCTGAAGTATTCGTCCAGGCTGAACGACTTCTCGTAGGTTTCCAGCATGGGTGAGATTTGCTGGAGCAGATAGGTAAAAGCGGTGATACCGTCCAGCCCCAGCGCCGCCGGGACGATCCCCGCCCACCATCCGTCGCGCTCGTCCAGCGGGCGGTTGAAGGTCGCCATAGAGAATCCCTGGGCGCAGATTTCCGCCTTTTTTCCAGGCCCGCAGAGACCCCGAAGAATCCTGCAACACTCGCTGAGATAGACCTCCTGTGGGCGAAAGTCTATTTCGTGGAAGGTGTAGTACGGATCGGTCATTATCCCGTCTATCCCTTCGACCATTGACGCCAGATCAACCGCGGTAACCCACGGATTGATAGAGGTGCAGCATGATGGAGTGGTCAAGTGGACCGCCCGGACGTTGTGGTGCTCGTTCAGCACCGATTTCATCATGGCGTGTACGTCGTTCCAGCGGCGGATTCGCCAGAGAATGAACTGCCTTTTTGTCTCGGGGTCTGCAAAAGGCGGCATGGGGATATCGCCGCCGAATTCGCCCCGCCAGGCCTCGCGGCAAACCTTACAGTAACAGCCCAACTGGTCGGATTGAAGTCCCAGAAGCGCCTCGTCGTTAATCCAGACCTCGGTCAGATTTGGTATCCTGCCGAGCGTTCGCAGGAAGTCCAGATGCCGCTGCTGGAAGGCGGGATTGAACGGACAGCCCCAGTTGATGTCCAACTTGTCCTGGTCCTTTGCATGCTCGTCGGTGTTGAGGATCATTCGCTGGTCAGGATGGTCCTTGAGGTACGCTTCCTGGTATTTCATAAAGCCGGTAAAGGCCATCGCTTCGAGGCCGAAGCGTTCCGCCTCTTCGGCCAGTTCCGCGAAGAGTTCCCTGCCAATGCGGGCGGCAAAGGCAGCGGCTGTGTAACCCTTGGCGGCGACTTCCGGGATGATTTCCTTCAGTGTCAGGGGGCGATTGGAATACTCCTGCAAAAACGCGATTCGTCTGATTGTTCGGTCCGGCATTTTAAGGTAACTCCTTCTGGTTTTTTTTGGGTTTGTTACGAACTCAAACTGACCGATTTTTTCTGCCCCGAAGGGGCGCCGGATAGTAGCCGTGGGCGTAAGCCCACGGTAAATAAGGTATTATGGGAGTCAGTCCCGAAGGGACGAAGGAGAAAAAATGCAAACTTCCTGGTCATTTTTGTCATCTCCGGCACCCCTTTGGGGTTTCTTCCAACATCCCGTCTTCCGTGGGCTTACGCCCACGGCTACTGTCCATCAGCCCTTCGGGCTTATTGAAAACGGTCAGTTTGAGTTATTACTCCAGGTCGAACAGTTCGTTGGAATCCGGTCCGAACCATCCGATCCCCAACTCTGCCGCTTGCTCGGCCGAGACCCTGCTGTGTGTCTGGTAATCAGCGCTGAAACTCATTTGTTGCCAGTCGGTATGCCCGTCAG
>DAOVLV010000082.1 GCA_030631085.1 Planctomycetales bacterium
AATTTCAGTAGTGGCGGTGAATCCCCTTCCGGCCGGTACGACCAGCGTTGTGCCTTTGATGTGCGTAACGCCTGCACTGTTGTAACTCGCCAGGTCGATAGCCGGATCGAATCCTGACGGAAAGACGACCAGCGTATTGGCTTGGGCCTGGATGGACGCGTTGGAGGCGTTGGCGAGAATGCTCTGGCCCAGGTCCAGTGTTGCGCCCTGCGGGACAGCAAACGTAGCCGAACTGCTGTCGAAATCAAATTCGCCGCGAGAAACGAACCTATTTGCAAAGTTCACATTCCCGCCGGTGTAAACGTATCTCCCGGTAGAACCGACATCGACAAGGTCCAGCGTTGCCGTACCCCCGGTTTGAATAAAAGTACCGGAGCCTGTTGTGTCCCCACCTACGTAGATTCCATATGCCTGGATTTCACCTGCGTGGAATTCGTACGTACCGCTGCCTGACGGCTGAAGGCCGACGTTGATGTTTGAGTAATGGTTTCCGCTCGAATTGTCAATCAGCACTGTCCCCCCTGTCTGAATAAAACTACCCGTACCGTAACGTCCGAGAGTTATCTTATTGCACTCCAGTTCACCTGTTCCGCTCAGTTCAAACAGACCTTCGGAGCCTTCGGCAAACCCTATTACGAGGCCAGGCCAGATTTTCTGCCTTCCCCCGCTGAGACGACAGACGCCATAAGAGCCGCTGTGCATACCGATTACGTGCCACTGGTCGGAGTCCGAGTAGGAACCGGTGAAAATCGCTTCCCCGCCGGTCTGTTCGAATACACCATTGCCATGGAATCCGATCTTCGTGCCGTAGGCATTGAGCGTGCCGCCGGTCAACGTGTAAGTTCCTGTCGAGCCGCTCTCATGTCCGAGTCTCATATACGTATTGACCGTATCAAGGGTTCCACCGGTCTGGAGGAGATTACCGGAGTTATGGTATCCTATGATTAAATGCCACGCTGCTGCATCACCGGAAGAAATGAGGGCGGTTCCGTTGTTGTCGATACGCGCATTGACATAATATCCTCCCGGCACGCCGTTGGTCCAGTTGGACGGTTCGAACCAGAGACCCGTTTCGGTCGGATCGTGCTGCCACCAGGTATCACCGGCCAAGGCTGCGGTTGTGCAGGTTATTACAATCACAAATGCAAACGCCCAGGTTCTCAATACGCGTAAAGGTCGATTTGTTCCCATCGTCGTGCTCCTTACTGTTTCAGTTCTCCGGCCGGCGGAAACGCCCGCGACCGATTCCTTACAATCCAAGGCTAACGAAACAGGTGAGCGGACCGTTTCTCAGCGCCCACGCCCGCTGTTAAGCGGGCTTCCAACCCATGAGCGCCTGGGCTTGCAAACCTCCATATCCTCACGTTAAAGGCGTGCTACTTTCTGCGACGTCGAACCAACGCCATCGCCCCGACAGCCAGCAGCGAAAGCGTCGCTGGTTCAGGAACCTCAGCAACGCGAAATCCTTGGACGCCAATATAAGACTGGTCTGGGAAATTGCAGCCCCACGAGCTAGCACGCATGCCGCGCTCTCCAACATCAAACGATCCACCGCGATTACCTCGTTGCGACGCATTGGGGATGATGGCTTCGTTCCACTCCCAGACATTCCCACCTTGGTCAAATGTGCCATAGGCACTCTGCGAATTCACGAACGCCCCCACTTCTGTCAGGTAATAGGGGGGGCCAATAGTAAAACTGTCGCTGTAGTGGTTCGCGTTGTTTCCTGGATCTGGGCTGGTCAGGACATTGCTGGGAGCGGTGTCGCTACAAGTAGGATAGAGCCAGTATCCGGCGCCGCCGGGTTTTTCAGGGTCATAGTAGGCTCCCTTGTACCACTCATCCTCAGTGGGGATTACGTATCGGGCATCGGCCTTCCGCGTCACGGCTTGAAGCTCGCCAACTGTAGTGGCGCCGTTCAGAAAGTACGAACCATCTTCTGTGGTATTCGTATTTTGTGAGCCTGTCGGTTGGCCGTTCGTTAGCCAGTTGCAGAATCGCGCCGCGCTGCCCCAGGTAACGTAGCTCAGCGGCCTATTGGCCCAATCGGCCTCTATGGTATAGGTATAGTTGCTTGGACTACCGTTGCGCAAGATGTGGCAGTTGAATTGCAAACTCGGATCACCCAAGAAGGTGCTGTACAATTCATAGGTGTCGGTCGCGGCCACGGCGTTGAGGAATTCCGTGTACTGACCGGCCGTAACCTCGTACTTTCCGATCCTGTAAGTGTACGGTACCCCGCCATAGCCATTACCGTGCGTATCGTCCATATTTCCCGGATCGCCGACCATGACGTACTGCATGTTCACGTCCGCCGAAGCCACTGACACTAAAGCCAAAAGCATCCCGCTCATACACATTATCAATCCTTGCTGTTTCATCGTACAGATCCTTTCCTATTTCACGCCTTACATAGCGCACGGCGAATCACTCTCCACAGGCTGATGAAACAGGTGAGCGGCCCGTTCCTCAGCGCCCATACCCGCCGTTAAGCGGGCTTCCAACCCATGAGCACTGGGCTTGCAAACCTCCTTGTCCTCACGAAAAGGCGTGTTACTTTCTGCGACGGCGAATTCCGCAGGATTTCCGCTTACGCTTCAACAACGCAATCGCCCCAACAGCCAACAGACTCAGCGTCGCTGGTTCGGGAACGAGCAGGTATAACTCGGCCATGTCGCTGGAGGCACCGAAGATGAACTCATCCCCGCCGCCCGGTGTCAGCGTCGTAACGGACCCGCCCATCGCGAACTTCCCACCGCGGGCCTGATTGATGGCGGCAACGAGATCTTCGTTCAGCCCGAAAGACACGACTGTCCCCTGCATCGCCTGTGTGAACTCCAGGCTCCCATAGATCGTCCCGCTACCCAAATCCTGGAAAGTCGAGACGGAGTAATTGCCGAAAAGGACCGTGTCGGGATCGGTTTCGACATGGAAGAGGGTATAAACCTCCGATTGATCCGGGGTGCTGATTTCACCGGTGGAGATCCTTAGCCTGGCGCCAAGCACGGTTTGGGGCAATCCTGAAAAGTCAAAGATCCAATAGTTGCGGAACTGCACGTCGTTGTATTCCCCGGTAATGTGATTGATCATCGGGTGGGAATTCTCACCAGTTTCCTTATACCACCCGGCCCAGGGGGAAATCGCCATGATCTCTTCATCGCCGTCGGCCGAAGCCGTCAAACCCAACACCGTTCCGAGCACCAATAGCACCATCAGGCTCACTCGCATAGAAGTTTCCTTTCATTCACGGGCAAATGCCCACTCAGATCGCTACGCGGCACAACCAGTGCGCCGGGAGCGAAACCAGCCCTACTATCTTCTGGGAACTTGGCCATGTGGCCTAAGGTGTGTTTGAGTGAGCGAGATTCGCCCACACCCTCTCATTGAATCGGCAAGGCTCTTGCCGAAACGCAGCATACTCCGCCGCTCCCAAAGCGGGCTGGAGCAAGGTCAATATTCAGTTGTATTTTTATTTCCTCCGTCGTCGAATCAACGCCAGCGCCCCGACGGCCAGCAGGCACAGCGTGGCCGGCTCGGGCAGAGCGTTGTATAGGACCATCACCGTCTGGTCATAGGAGTTGGTCACGCCCAGGTCTACCCAGCCGTCGCCGTCGAAGTCCATGGCCAGTAGATCCACAGGCCTGCTACCGACGTCGTAATCGACCCGCCCGCCGAATCCGCCGTCCGCCTGGCCGTAGAGGATGGACACGTCGTTGTCGCCGTAGGAGTTAGACACAGCCAGATCCAGCCGTCCGTCGCGATTGAAATCAGCTGTGACGACGTCGTACGGCCCGTTTCCCACAAGGAAGTCCCGACGTTCCCCAAGCAACCCGTCCGCTTGGCCATACAGCACGGCAATGTCGTCCGTTTCATGGTTGGAAACGGCAATGTCCGCCTGGCCATCGCGGTCGTAGTCACCAACCGCAATGCCCTCGGGGTGAAGGCCGACGGCGTAGTCCCGCCGCGTAGCGAAACCGCCCGACTGCCCAACGAACACGCTGAGTGTGTTGCTGTAGAAGTTCGTCACGAGCAGATCACCCCGGTGGTCGCCGTTTAAGTCGGCTATCTGCACGCCCGATGGCCCGTCGCCGGCTGGCAGGAACGTGTACGGGGCGAACCCGCCGCCCGCCTCGCCGTAAAGCAGACTCACCGTGTCCGCATCGTGGGTGGTCACAGCTAAGTCCGTGCGCCCGTCGCTGTTCAGATCCGCTATTGTAACCTGGTACGGGGTGCGTCCGGTAGCATAGTTCACCCGTCCCGCGAAGCCCTCCGCAACGCCTGAGTAAACCGATACGGTATTGTCCCACTGGTTCGTGACGACCAAGTCCAGCCACCCATCTCCCGTCAGGTCCGCCGTCGCCAGACCGTACGCCCCCGCACCCGTCGCGAGGGTCTGGCCCCGCGTGAACGCCCGTCCTGGTTGGCCATAGTAAACGCAGACTGTTCTGTCATCTTCGCAACTGACGGCCAGATCCAACTGCCCGTCGTCGTTGAAGTCGCCTCCCACGATGCTCACTGGCCGCCGGTCGACCGGAAGAACCACCGTCGCACCGAAGTTATCCCCTCCATGTGCCAGAAGAACCTTGCCTAACAAAACCAAGACGATTATGACCGGTGCTAAACCTTTCGCCCTCATCACTCTTCTCCCTACTTTCCGGCGCGCACGAACTGAAGTCGTAACGTCGAAGAACCAAATCGATATCGATCTTTCGGGAACTTGGCCTGTGTGGCCTAAGGTGTGTTTGAGTGAGCGAAATCCGCCCACACCCTCTCATTGAATCGGCAAGGCTCATGCCGAAACGCAGCTACTCCGCCGCTCCCAAAGCGGGCTGGAGCAAGGTCAATATTCAGTTGTATTTATTTCCTCCGACGTCGAATCAGCGCAATGGCCCCAACAGCCAGCAGGCTCAGCGTGGCGGGCTCTGGAACGTAACCGTAAATAAGGTCATCGGTGCCGTTATCGTAGCATGCCAGGTGTAGATTTCCATTGTCGTCGATGACCAACGAGGGCCATAGGCCATCATCCAGGAGAGGCTCAACAAACCACTCGCCTTCGGTCCACGTGCCGTACAATAGAGTATCCGGCTGTGTGTCGAAGCTGACGACGTGGGGGTTACCTTGCCTGTCCAGGGCGAGACTGAAATGGTCCGTCCTGTACGCCCAGGTCAAAGGCTGAATGTTCCAACCCTCGTCTGTTTCTGTAACGTATGTCGTGGTTTGGTTGGTGCTGTCTTTGAAGAGGATGTGCGGGCGGTCGGCATCGTCCAGTACCAACTCGGTGTGCTGGCTGGCATTAAGGCCATCCGCCACCGTTTGCACGTTCCACATTACACCATCCCAGGCAGCATACTTCAGTTGGTTTGCCTGGGCGTCGATGTAGGTGAATCGCGGATTGCCGACGCTGTCGATTGCCAAAGACGTGTATCCCGCAAAGCTGCCGGCGTCATCGACGACGACGCTCTCCCAGGAATATCCTGTCCATTTGATATAGTTCAGGTGGTGATTGGACTCGTCAATGTAGGTTAAGTGTGCCCTGCCAGACTCATCAAGAACGAAGTCGTGGAAGTCATCCGACCAGTCACCGGCGTTGACAACATTCTGGACGGACCATGAAGAACCATCATACCTATATAGCTTTATCTCACCCGTGGTGTAATCCGTGCAACTCACTTCCGGTCTGCCACCGGGGGTAAGATCTACGTGCGAGTAGCTTCCCCAATTGCCGACATATCCCAAGGTCGTGAGATCCCAAGTGGAACCGCCGCCTCGAGCATACTTGATCCTCTTACTGCTCAAATCGCAGTAACTGATGTGAACCTCACCGTTGAAACCGACCGCTATCGAGGGCGCTCTGCCGACGTCCCCTATGCTATCGACCGTCCTAATATCCCAATCTAGGCCAGCGGCTCTTCCACAGATCGCTACGCAGACAAATCCGCAAGCGAGGGTACTTAACGTGAATCTTGTCATGATGGCACTACCTTTTCCCGTCAGTCTCAATCACACATTTACAACACGGGAACTTGGCCGGTGGTGGCCTAAGGTGTGTTTGAGTGAGCGAGATTCGCCCACACCCTCTCTTTTGAATCGGCAAGGCTCATGCCGAAACGCAGCTACTCCGCCGCTCCCAAAGCGGGCTGGAGCAAGGTCAATATTCAGTTGTATTTATTTCCCCCGACGGCGAATTCCGCAGGATTTCCGCTTACGCTTCAACAACGCCACCGCCCCGACCGCCAGCAGGCTCATCGTGGCCGGTTCGGGGATTGTGGCCACCCAGCCTTCGTCGTAGCCTTCGGGATGGTAGCCTGCGCCTGCAAAGGTCAGACCGTCATCTGATACGTGCGCCCAGCGCAACTGCCAGCCTGTCAGGTCAAGGCCGTACTCTTGCTCGAGAACATCCTTGAGCAAGCGCATACCATTGGGCTCGTCCCACATGTACGCGCTCTGATTAGGGGCATCGACATACCCCGTTATGATCGATCCGTCTCCACTGACGTCGCGGGCCTCCCGGCTGCCTCCGCCGGGGACATTGCCCAGAGAGACAATTCCCGTTTGCATGGTCCATCGCACGGTTCCTCCAACCACCGTCGTACCGTCAGCCGATATTCCCCAAGGACAGATGTCAAAGGTGCTGCCCGGAGGGGTATCCTTAAGGCGAATGACGGTCCCATCCGATTGCCACAGCCACCCGCCCGCATCGCTCCATCCGGTCACGGCCGTGCCATCCCCGGAAACGCCGCGAGCTTCCCCGGGAAGCGACATTCCCGTTACGGTGCTCATGTCGATGGTGCCTTCGGCTGGCGTGTGTCGGAACGGGTGGCGGTCGTCCCAGCCTCCACCCCACGCCCCGACGATAGTGGTTCCGTCTGCGGATATGGCCAAGCCCTGGTTCGCAGGTGACGGGAGGATCTGAACCCCCGTCGAAGGTGTCCACCTGAAAGCATTGTTGCCCCCAATGGTTGACTGGGATGCACCCGTCCACCCCGTGATGGCAGAGCCATCGTCCGAGATACCATATGCGTAACCACCGAAACCCAGGCTCGTCCAGCCACCGGAAGATGTCCAGAAGGCGGCGTTGCCAGCACTATCTCGGCCAATAACCTTTGACCCATCACCCGCCACTTCATAGGGTAATGTACCCCGACCGAGGCCTTGGAAACTCGGCGTGACGCCATAAACCACGGTTACACCCCCTACCAAAACAGCCAAACACACAACCCATTTTGCCTTCATCGTTCTACTCCTTCCTGTTTCAGTTCTCCAAGGCCACGCGAAGCGCGAGGCTAATTTCTTCCAAACCAAGGCTGATGAAACAGGTGAGCGGACCGTTCCTCAGCGCCCATACCCGCCAATTGGCAGGCAACAACCCATGAGCGCCTGGGCTTGAA
>DAOVLV010000347.1 GCA_030631085.1 Planctomycetales bacterium
ATGTCCATACAACGCGGAAAAAACGGTGTTTTTGACTTCGACGATTCGGGCGACTTTTTCAGCCAGCACGTCGGCATCCAGCAGGTCGCCGGCGCGGATGGCGAGTGTTCGGGTGGTCTTGTCGGAATACAACGGACCTATGCCACGGGCGGTCGTACCGATTTTACCGGCTCCGAGTTTGGCTTCGTTCAGGCGGTCGGCGAGTTTGTGCCAGGGCATCACGACATTAGCGGCCGATGAAATGGCGAGGTTCTCGTTGCCGACCTCCACGCCCCGGCTGCGAAGGCCCTCTATTTCTTCGACGGCCACTTCCGGGTCGAAGGCTACGCCGTTTCCGATGACGTTGCGAACGCCGGTCCGAAGAATACCCGAAGGGATAAGGTGCAGTGCGTATTTTTCGGTACCGACGATTACAGTGTGTCCGGCATTGGCCCCGCCGCAAAAGCGGACGACGTATCGGCAATCGCCGGAAAGGGCATCGACAATTTTGCCCTTGCCTTCATCGCCCCACTGCAATCCGATTATGGTAATGTTCTGAACACTCATTCTAATCGCCCTTTATTGTCGGTCGGCACCAACCACGAAAGCATAGGCCCCCACGACCGTATGTCAAGACTTCCGCGTCGTCCGGCTCCGGACGGGTGCGCCCTGTTCATACATTATGGCTTGCACACACTCCGACCCGAATATATCTTACCGAGCATGTTTAAACCTTGTTCGCAATTTCGGCGGAGAGTGAATCTATGATTGAGATACATCTTAGCGGGAAGGTATTCCTGGTTACAGGTGCGTCGCGGGGTCTGGGCGCTGAGACGATGCTTCGGCTTTGCCGGGCCGGCGCTGTCGGGGCCGTCAATTATGTAGCCGACCCGGACGGGCGGAACCGGCGCGACGCCGAAGAGGTGCTTGAACAGATTACCGCCGCTGGCGGCGAGGCCAGGCTGTACCAGACGGACGTCAGCGACGCCGGGCAGGTCGAGGAAATGGTCGGACAGATTCTCGCAGACCATGGTCGGCTGGACGGAATCGTCAACAACGCCGGTATCATCCGCGACCGCACCGCCCGCAAGATGACCGGCGAGGAATGGCAGTCCGTCATCGACATCAATCTTACCGGCACGTTCCATGTCTGCAAGTACGCCGCCGAGGTTATGGCCGAGGGCGGGCGGATCGTCAACATCTCCAGCGTCTCCGGCGTGCTGGGCCTGTTCGGACAGGCGAACTACGCCGCCTCCAAGGCCGGGGTTATCGCCCTGACCAAGGTCCTGGCGCGTGAACTGGCCCGCAAACAAATCACCGTCAACGCCGTAGCGCCGGGGTTAATCGAAACCGACATGTTCCGCCAGATTCCCGAGGAGGTTCGGCAACAGATGCTTGAGCATATTCCCCTCGGAAGGGTCGGTCAGCCGGCGAACGTGGCTGATACGGTGCTTTTCCTGTGTTCCGACCTGGCAGCCTACATTACCGGGCAGGTCATACACGTCAACGGGGGGTGGTACATGTGAGTATCCGAGACAGACTTGTCGGTCCCGAGCAGGCCGCCGAACTGATCGGCGACGGCGCGACTGTGGCGATCAGCGGGTTTGTCGGCGCAGGTCATCCCGAGGCAATAACCTCCGCGATGGAAAAGCGATTTATCAGCGAAGGCAGGCCGACCGGATTAACGCTGGTTTATGCCGCCGGTCAGGGCGACGGTAAGAAACGCGGTATGAACCACCTGGCCTACGAAGGGATGATCAAGCGCGTCGTCGGGGGGCATTGGAACCTGGCTCCCGGCCTGGGAAAACTGGCGGTCGAAAACAGGATTGAGGCCTATAACTTTCCCCAGGGGGTCGTTTCCCAGTTATTTCGCGACATCGCCGCAGGCAGGCCGGGGCTGATTACCCACGTGGGGCTGGACACCTTCATTGACCCCGCCTGCGACGGCGGAAAACTCAATTCCCGCACCACCGAAGACCTTATCGAAGCGGTGGAATTAGGCGGGAAGAGATGGCTGTGGTACAAGGCGTTCGGAATCGACGTAGGACTGATTCGCGGCACGCGGGCGGACTGCTTCGGCAACATCGGCATGGACCGCGAGGCCATAATCGGCGAGGTGCTTCCCATCGCACAGGCCGCCCACAACAGCGGCGGCATCGTCATCGCCCAGGTCGAGCAATTGCAGGACGAGCCGCTGGACCCCTACCAGGTGCGCGTGCCGGGAATCCTGGTGAACGCTATTGTCCAAGGCGATCCGGACCACCACTGGCAGACGTTCGCAGAACCGTTCAATCCCGATTACGTCTCGTCGGCCTGCGGCGGAGAAAGTATCGAGCCAATGGCGCTGGACGCCAGGAAGGTCATCGCCCGGCGGGCAGTCAGAGAGATCAAACCAGGATCGCTGGTGAATCTGGGGATCGGCATGCCGGAAGGGGTCGCTTTGGTCGCCGCCGAGGAAGGGTTGTGGGATCAGTTCACCCTGACCGTCGAAAGCGGACCGACCGGCGGAATACCGGCCGGCGGACTGAGTTTCGGCGCCAGCCGGTTCCCCCATTCGATAATCGACCAGCCGGCACAGTTCGACTTCTACGACGGCGGCGCGCTGGACATCGCCGCTCTCGGAGCCGCACAGGTGGACACCGAAGGCAACGTCAACGTCTCCAAGTTCGCCTCGCGTCTCGCCGGCGTGGGAGGCTTCGTCAACATCACGCAGAACGCCAAAAAAGTGCTGTTCTGCGGCACATTTACCGCCAAGGGACTCGCCGAACGTATCGGCGACGGTCGGCTCGTCATCGAAACAGAAGGCAGCGTCAGAAAGTTCGTCAAACAGGTCCAGCAGCGGTCCTTCAGCGGGCGACTGGCCTGTGAGAGAAAGCAGGAGATTCTGTATATCACCGAGCGGGCAGTCTTTCGGCTCGCCGATAATGGCCCGGTCCTGATCGAAATCGCGCCGGGTGTGGACGTTCGGCGCGACGTGCTGGACCAAATGGAATTCACCCCCGCTATCGAGGGGCCAGCCACAATGCCCGAAGAGTTCTTCCGCTAGTCTTTTTAAGGATGGTGTTTTATGTCTGAAGTCTATGTTGTAGGGGCAAGG
>DAOVLV010000367.1 GCA_030631085.1 Planctomycetales bacterium
AACCGCTCCAAAGGCCCAGCCGTTCATGGTCCGCGCTGCCAATCCGACCGACACGAATACGCCGCCTTCGTCCAGAAAACCCTCGCAACCCTCGACAACCTCACCATCATCGAAGGCGAAGCCACAGAAATCATCACGGAAGACAACCGTGTGGTTGGAATCCGTATCGGTGAATCCGCAATTCTTCGCACTCGTGCGGTGATTGTAACGGCTGGGACGTTCCTTCGCGGTCTGATGCACTGCGGCGAGAAAGTCTGGCCCGGCGGGCGGTATGACGAACCGTCGGCAGAAGGTTTATCGGCTTCGCTGGAATCGCTCGGTATCGGCCTGGGGCGTCTGAAGACGGGGACCTGTCCGCGAATCGCCGCAGAGTCCATCGACTATGGCCGATGCATCCGCCAGGACGGCGACGAGACGCCCAAGCCGTTCTCATTCCTCAACGACACGCTCGAAGTCGAGCAGGTTCCCTGCTGGATAACATCGACCAACGAGAAAATCCACCAGGTCATTCGCGACAACTTCGCCAGAGCGCCGGTGTTTTCCGGGCAGATTGCTTCGACAGGCCCGCGATACTGCCCGTCGCTGGAACTGAAGGTGCAGCGTTTCTCCGAAAAGACCAGCCACCAGGTATTCATCGAGCCGGAGGGCCGCGGGACCAACTGGGTGTATCTCAACGGCGTTACCACGTCGCTGCCGGTCGATTTGCAGGATATTATCGTCCACAACATCCCCGGCCTGGAGTCGGCCGAAGTCCTCCGCTGGGGCTATGCGATCGAATACGATTTCGCCGATCCGACGCAATTGAAGCCGACGCTTCAGACCAAGGCGGTGGCCGGGTTGTTCCTTGCCGGCCAGGTCAACGGTACGACCGGTTACGAAGAAGCAGCCGCTCAGGGTCTTGTCGCTGCCGTCAACGCCGTCGCGCTGCTGCGGGGCAGCGAGCCGCTTGTTCTACGGCGCGACCAGGCCTACATCGGCGTGATGATAGACGACCTCGTAACCAAGGGCGTCATCGAACCGTATCGAATGTTCACAAGCCGGGCGGAATACCGCCTGACGCTGCGGGCGGATAACGCCGACCGAAGGCTGACGCAGACGGGAAGGGAAATTGGTCTGGTCGATGATGAACGGTGGGAAAGATTCAGCGCGAAACGACAAGCCGTTGAAGAGACGGAAAAATTGTTCAAAAAGGTTCGTCTGGATGGCAAGACAATCACTGAGCAACTTTCCAATCCGAACGTGACACTGGAGCAGTTAATCGTTCGGCTGGGCGAAGAGGCGGCGTCTCTCTGGCGTGCCAATAGCGAAGCCGTCGAGACCGTCGCGGTCGATTGTCGATATGCCGGTTACGTTGCACGTCAACAGGCGGCTACGGAGAGAATGAGGCAGCTGGATTCCAGGCGTATTCCCGGTTCGATGGACTATTGCTCCGTTCCGCACCTCCGGGCAGAGGCGATCGAGCGCCTCGAAAAAATACGCCCAGCCACACTTGGTCAGGCACTGCGAATCAGCGGTATCACGCCGGCAGACATTACAGTCCTTATGATCCGCTTGACAAGCCCAACGAAGTGAGCATCCCGGGGCGCGTAAGATATAGAATATGCGCAGTATGGGTAAAATATCAGAGAAAAAAATCTTCAACGAATTGGCGGTATTGTCTGCGTGAATGCGGTAAAATTTATATAAAGCAAGCGGTGATAATCAGTTACATGCCCGTCCTGCGTTTAAAAATATCTGAAGGTAATTTCTCGGTTTGGTCGATATTTTAGTTAGCAGGGAAGCACTCGAATGAAGGCGTGCCTATGGAATGGTTCGCTGGGTGCAGCGGTTTCGCTTTGGGCGTAACGGCTGCACCGACATGCCACTCAAACGCCATGGAAGGCTGAAATGGGTGTGATTGTGCGCTTTTGGAACCTTTCGTGGCAGGACGAGTGGATTTGACAATGAATATCAAAGAATCAGGAACCACCAACGCAGGCAAGATTTGCAGACCCGCTCGCAAGGCGTCGGCATCACCGCCGGTACGTCCTTCCCGTCGGTCCCCACAGGTAACACCGACCGAACTGTCCAGATGGATAAAAAAGGTCAAAAATCTTCCCGATGTCCGCCAGGACCTCGTTGAACGAGTCAAAAGCGAAATAGCCGACGGAACCTACGAAACGCCCGAAAAAATCCAAATCGCAGCAGAGCGAATGCTCGAAGAAATCTCTTAAGCGTGTAGTGCGAAAACACGGATTATTAGAGCAATTTAAGTAATGATTGTCGCAGCAGCGGCGTAGCGAGATGTCTTGGGACAAGGACTGGCGATAGCAGGCAACCCGAACGCCCGACGTAACCGACCTGTTACGGAGATGAATGTTTCCTTCCTGACTTGATGCTTTGACCCGATAACTTTTCCCGTTTGCAGGCAAAAAGGAGCCAACATGAATACCGCCATACCATGGGAACAAACGATAATCGATGGCGGACCTCCGGTGGTGAATTTTGGATGTTCGACGGTTGGGGACATCGACGGCGATGGGCATCCGGAGATATTTGCCGGCGGTGATGGCGGTTTGCTTTGGTACAGGCCGGCTACAGGCGAGCGGGGCATCATAGTAGCAGAAGGAAAATTTCACGTAGGGTTGACTCTCGCCGACACCCACGGCGACGGCCGGCTTGGACTGGTCTGCGGGCAGAACATGACTCCCGGCAGTTGGCCTGGGAAGTGGTCGCTCGTATGCTTCAAGCCGGGCGACGACCTGAACGACCCGTGGGAAAGATACGTAATCGACCCGCTAGCCAACGGCGGGGCGCACGATGTGCTCTTTGCCGATGTCGATGGCGACGGCAGGTGCGAATTATTGGCAAACGCCTGCACCGGAAGAGCGGCTTCGGGCGTTTTCATCTACAAACC
>DAOVLV010000274.1 GCA_030631085.1 Planctomycetales bacterium
AACTCGGCGGACGACGAACCACGGCGTGCTTACCAGTACGTTGTCGTCGGCTTCGGGCGGCTCGACGGCGGAATCGAAATGGATGCACTTCAATGCCTGCTCGACGTGGACCTCGCGCCCTCTTCCCCAGTCGCTGATGCGATAGGTGGTGTACGACGGCGTCTGAATCTCGGCCAGCACAACGCCGGGGCCCAGGGCGTGGACGGTTCCGGCTGGGAGGTGATAGAAATCGCCGGCAGATACGTCGATCCGCTCAAGAAGGTCATCGAATGGGCTTTCGCCATTGCCCTCGCCTTCAGCCTCTGCGGCGATTGCCTTACGAAAATCTTCTTCGCCGATGCCCGGCTTGGCGCCTTTGAGAATATATCCGTTCCGGCTTTCGAGAACGTACCAGCATTCGGTCTTGAATTTCGCCGGCGGACCTAATTCAGCGGCTGACCGTTCGTCCGGGTGAACCTGGAGGCTTAGGATGTCGTTGGCATCGAGCAGTTTCAGCAGAAGCGGGAATCGACCTTCGTCCGTTGTTACGTTTGGGCCAAGGATTTCGTCAGCCTTCTCAGCCAGCAGCGAGTTGAGCGTCTTGCCGGCGTCCGGGCCATTGCTCACGACCGATTGTCCTTCGGGCAAATCGGCCAGTTCCCAACTCTCGCCGATCTTCTCCCCGGCAGGTAAGTCTCGTCCGAACAAACGCTCCAGCGCCCGCCCGCCCCAAATCTTTTCCTTATACACCGGCTCGAATTTGTACGGATATACGCTCATGTTTAATCCTTCCAACAGTGAAAACAGAATGGTCCACGGATTACACTGATTTTATAAATTACGCGAATTGCTTAATAAAAACAATCCGTGTAATCTGTGCAATCAGTGGACTATTCTGTTTTCAAGGAGCCAAAAAATGGACGATCAGGCAAAGCCTATCATCAGTTACGACGACTTCAGCAAACTCGATCTTCGCATTGCGAAGATAACGGCTGTCAGCGACCATCCCAATGCCGACAAACTGCTCGTCCTGGATATCGACCTTGGAACCGAGCAGCGGCAGATTATCGCCGGGCTGAAGGAATACTGTCCGCCCGAATCGCTTCTCGGAAAGAACGTCGTTGTCGTAACCAACCTCCAGCCCCGGAAGATGCGAGGACTGGAATCCAACGCCATGCTCCTTGCAGCCTCCTATATGGACGGCGACGAGCGACAGGTCGTAGTAATTACGCCCGACAATCAAATCCCGCCCGGCGCGGAAGTTTCCTGAGCGGTAGCGACTGTCTCGATTTTTTAGAATCCTGATCCGCCTTTGGCAGTGTTAATAATCGAACCGATCCACGCTACGCCGCCTATGTATATGCTGAACGTGATGATCCCGATAAGGACCAGGCAGGCTAGCCGCTCCGCCCCCGTACCCCGGAACGCGACGGCGAAGGCTCCGAGCGTCAGGAGAATGGATCCGATGACAAAGACCCATTCGCGCCAATACCCATTTATGTCGTTCGCTGCCCTGGCGTTTCGAGCATCGGATTCGAGATCAAGCCACTCGTCCCTCTGGAGTCGTTTTCGTTCCTTGCCCTTATCATCTCGCAGTTCCCTGGATTGTTTGTGGTAGTCCGAACCGCCTTCGTCAAGTTGAGCCATTTTTCGCGCCCACTTATCCTCAAACTGACCCTTGGCGCCCCTCAGTTTCGCCTTGGCCCGTGACACACCACGGTTGCCGATAGAATCGGCCCCGCGACCCAGAAGAACCAGAGTCAACCCGATCGCCAGAACCATCTTGCCCATGCAGGGCTTATCAACGCCCTGCGGCAACGGATTGGCTGGAGTTGGAATCGGTGTCGGTTCCACCGTCGGTTGTTGCGGAGCGGCCTCAACTGTGAATTCATTCTGGCACGCGGGACATCGAATAGTCTTACCCGCCAATTCCCTTTCGACTGCCATGCGATTCTTACAACGTGGACATACAACGTTCATAGTTCTTGCTCCTTGATTATCGGTAATACGGCCTTTCGGGTAATAACGTGCTGGGCTGGTGTGTGTCAAAGAAAAACCCCTGTTTGTGGGTATTATTCCGCACTGCATTTTTCCTACTGGTGGGTAATATCACCCTATTTGCCGGTTCCCGTAGCGACCCTCATGGGGGCCGCTGCCGTAATTCTTGATATAGGCGACACTTATAAAATTTCATATTCCGCGGGTTCTTTTGGCACGCCTTCTGCACTCTGGAGGGGTGAGGGAATGGAAAGAGAGAGAGAGAGAGAGAGAGAGTTTTTGGGACGCCTTTTGTTTTGGTAGTAGTCTGGCCGGGAGAGTTGCTCAGTCTCCCGGCTGGGCGGATCAGAGTCGTTAATTTCGGAATCGGAGGAGGGAGACATATACTGGAACTTCGGCGCTTGTTGCGTCGAGAATGTTCCGGGGCCGTCGTCTCCGGCCTTGGAGCTTGATTGAGGGTCGATTGGAATGGCGAGGATTCCGTCGGCCCTCTTCTTTTTTAAGCTGACTGCTGACCGCTGACTGCTGACTGCTTTTATCATTGCATCACACTCATAACGATCCTGGCGGCATTGTCGGCGGCGCTGTCGGGAGGCAGGACACGCAGCGGCGCGACGAGTTGCGTCAATTCCCTTTGCAATTTTTCCAGGCCCGCAACGTCTCCCATCATTTTCTCGGCAGATCGCAGCAGTTCATTGGTATCGCCGAACCATGGCATCAGTTCCGGAACGAGCGTCTTACCGGCAAGGATGTTCACCAGCGACAGATGCGGCGTGCGGATTAACCATCGTCCGAGAAGTCGCCAAGGCCACTTGCCGACGCGATAGAAAATTACCATCGGCACGCCGAAGTGGGCGACCTGAAGCGTAACCGTCCCGCTGGCGGTGATTGCGAAATGCGACCGCTTCAAGACCTCGGATGTATTGCCGACTTCGATGGGTAGATTGTCTCGCCCCGTCGCTCGGCGGATTGTATCGGCGGCTTCGGCGTTGATTGCGGTGATGGTGAAACTCGCCTGGGAGTAACGTCCGCCAAGCGCGTCCATAGCCTTTACCAGTGCCGGCGCGTGAGACTTTATTTCCGATTCCCTGCTTCCCGGCAGCAGTGCGATTCGCCATTGCCCGCTTGCGGCTGCCGCGGCGACGTCCTGCGGATCGGTTGGTGGTAAATCGTCAAAGAGCGGATGTCCGACGTAATGGGCGTTGACGCCGCGTTTGCTGAAGTATTCTTCTTCGAACGGAAGGATGCAGGCGACTGCGTCGGCCAGGCGTCTGAGTTTTCGCACTCGCCACGGCGCCCATGCCCATGTTTGCGGGGCGATGTAGTAGGCCACCGGGATTTGCAGTTTGCGGGCGGCTTTGGCGAGGTGCCAGTTCAACGCCGGTGAATCCACGGGAACGTGAATGGATGGGCGAATCTCGCCCATCGCGCGCCTGGCCTGGCGGATGATGCGATGGAAATATCCCAGATGCGCAAACGCCCCTGTGGTCATAGCCGCTCGACGGACGGGTTCAGCCACAAGTTCGCATCCTGCCGACGCCATCGCAGGCCCGCCGATACCGACGAAGCGAGCGTCGCCCAATCGCCGGCGAAGGGCATGGATTAACCCAGCCGCGTGCGCATCCCCGCTGGCTTCGGCGGCGGTAATGAAAATGGTCGGATTTGCTTTCATCGTTCGTCAACTATAACAATTTGCTGATAATATGTCACCGGTTGGTTCATCCGTAACCGACGTCCCCTGGGGACGTCGGCTTTGATTCACTGACGCGGGTCGTAGCGAAGCGAAGACTCGCCGTGGCGAGGGGACATTTTCGGGCCGAAACGGAACGAAACGGAACAAAACGGAACGATTCGGAACAATTCGGAACAATTCGGAACAATTCGGAACAATTCGGAACAATTCGGAACGATTGGGAACAATTGG
>DAOVLV010000061.1 GCA_030631085.1 Planctomycetales bacterium
GAGGCCTGTCGGCCGGTCGCGTCCAGACCGTCGCCGTCCGCCTTATCGTCGAGCGAGAGCGGGCGATCGAGGCATTCATGCCGGAGGAGTTCTGGAAAATATCCGGTATTTTCACTGCCGACCTGAAAACCGTTGCGGGACTGGCCGAGCAATGGAAGCAATTCCTGGTCATCACCGACGAGAAGGGTCAAGGCCCGACACAGGCGAAGCAGTATGAATTCCTCGCCGGCCACGACGCCTTCCAGGCTGAACTTGTCGAATGGAAAGGAAAACGTTTCAAGTGTCCTGACCTCGCTACCGCTCAGCAGATAAGCGAGGCCATCGGGCTTAAGGTCGAGAAGGTTGATCATAGCGAAGAACCTGACGCCAAAGGCCCCGCCCAGAATCGCGTAACGATTATCGGCGGCATTGACCGTGAGGCCGGTGTTGAATTCACCGTCGAGTCGGTCGGAGCACGCACCAGCAGGAACCGCCCGCCCGGACCATTCACGACGGTTTCGATGCAACAGGCAGCCTCGGTCCGCCTGCGGTTCTCCGCCAAAAGGACCATGCGAATCGCCCAGCAACTTTACGAAGGAATGGAAGTCCCCGGCGCAGGAAGCGTCGGACTGATTACATATATGCGAACCGACAGTCTGAACCTGTCAACCCAGGCCGTCGGACAGGCCAGAGATTTCATCGGCGAGTCCTTCGGCGACCGCTACCTCCCGGAAAAACCCAACGTCTATCGCTCCAGCCAGCGTGCCCAGGCCGCCCATGAAGCCATCCGTCCCACCGACGTTACACGAACACCCGAATCGCTCGCCGGCGTCCTCGACCAGGCCCAGTTGAAACTCTACGATCTTATCTGGCGTCGGTTCGTCGCCTGCCAGATGTCCCCTGCCGAGTGGGCAGTTACCGAAGTCGCCGTCGCCGCCGAAACGAAGTCAGGAAAGGCGATCTTCAAGGCCATCGGGCGGAGGCTCGCCTTCGACGGATTTCTCAAGGTCGCCGGCCTGTCCGCTCGAAAAGAGCAGCATATCCCCGACGTATCGGCCGGTACACCCGTCGCGCCGGTGGAGGTGGACCCGAGCCAGCACTTCACCCAGCCGCCGCCGCGATACACCGAGGCGTCGCTGGTCAAGGCCCTCGAAGCCGAAGGCATTGGCCGGCCCAGTACGTACGCCGCCATTATCCAGACCATTCAGGACCGCGAATACGCTCAGCAGACCGAGCGGCGATTCTATGCGACTGAACTCGGCACAGTCGTTACCGACAAACTCATCAAACATTTCGCAGACATATTCGACCTGCGTTTCACCGCCCGCCTGGAAGACAAACTCGACGACGTCGAAGAGGCCCGCGCCGAATGGACATCCGTGCTGCGGGACTTCTACGGACCTTTCAAAGCCGACCTTGAAAAGGCCTCCGAAGAGATGGTGCACGCAAAGGCGGAGGTCGAACCGTCCGAATACACCTGCCCGCAATGCGAAAAGCCGATGGTCTATCGCTGGAGCAAAAACGGAAAATACCTCGCCTGCACCGGCTATCCCGACTGCAAGACGACTTTCCCGGTCGATAAGGATGGCAAGAAAATCGAGGCCAAACACGTCGATATCGCTTGTCCGGTGTGCGGTAAGGGTTTGATAATGCGTCGCGGACGGTTTGGGCCGTTTATGAGTTGCCCGGACTATCCCGAATGCAAGGGAATCGTGAATCTGGACAAAAAAGGCGGCGTGAAATTACCCTCGCCCCCGCCGCTCGAGACCGACCTGGTCTGCTCCAAGTGCGGTAAGCCCATGAACTTACGCCGAGGCGCGCGTGGGCCTTGGCTGGGATGTTCCGCCTTCCCGAAATGCCGAGGCAGACTAGGCTGGAAAACCCTAAAGCCCGATCAGCAAAAGGCCCTCGAACTGCAACTATTAAACCACGAAAAAGCCAACCCCCAACCCACCATCCGCAAAACCGACGGCGCCACCGTCGAAGCGGGATACGTTCCACAGATCAATGGTCAGACTGTAAAATCAGAAGTTGATTGACATCTGAACTTTGCTGCATACCATGCGTATGACTCTACGGATGCGAGGTGTGCTGTCTGTAGATACATACTACGGAGCAACTGACAATGCCTGGACTACCAGATTACGACAAACCTCCAGTTATCGAAGTAGCAATAGGAATACAGTTCGCCCCAATTACGGAACTATCCGCAGCCCACGTTGGATTGTACTGGGGAACCATCCGCGACACTTTTAATCGCGCGAAAGAACAGGCTCCAATTGCACATATCGTGGAACCGCCGGTAGGACCTCCTGAACCTCAACTTGCATTCCAGATATTCGACAAACCAGAGTTGCCGCGAATGTGGTTTATCGACACCTCTGGAAATCGCATCATTCAGGTTCAGCGCGATCGCTTCTTGCACAATTGGCGTAAAACGGGCTCGACTGATGAATATCCACGCTTCCCCTCGGTAAAAGAAAGCTTCTTTCTCCACTGGAGAAGCTTCACCAATTTTCTGGCAGAGCAAGGTTTACAACCTCAGCCAGACCAGTGCGAGCTAACGTACGTCAACCATGTTAAAAAAGGCGATGGATGGGACACCATGGCAGACCTCAGTACCATTTTCACGACGTTTGCTTGGCGTACACGCTCCGACTTTCTTCCAATACCCGATAATGCACGCTGGTCACTACGGTTTCTCCTTCCTGACAAGATGGGACGGTTACATGTCGATGTGGTGCCGGTCCGAGTGCAACCCAATAATGATCTCGCTATCCGTTTTTCACTGACGGTCCGTGGTAAACCATCGAATATCGAAGATACTGCAAGTTTGTCCCAATGGTATGACTTGGCCCGTGAATGGATTGTTAAGGGATTTGCCGATCTTATCGATGAAAAAACCGACGCCCTTTGGGAGAAAAAGGCATGACAACCATGCTTTGCACCAGAGACATATTCACCTTGTTGCCAAACAAGACGGATGATTGGTTTGACTACACAAACCCCTCGATAGACACTACCGATCCTCAGCAAGAACGGCGTTGGCGTCAGCTTAACACTGGTATAGTCTCCACAACCCCTGAAGTCGAAGCCAGCCGCAATGAATGGGTCACCCAAGCCATACCCCGCCTGCAAAAAGTGGCTGGACTTGCTCACAACTGGGATAATCAAGGAAGCCCCAGAACCGATCCAGAGATCGTTGCTGCCGCAGCATACTTACTAAAACGGCTCCAAGATGAACCCTTGGGCGATATTCCCGTGCCTTTCGTTTGTCCCATAGCCGGGGGAGGTTTCCAATTTGAATGGAGTTTGGGCCAGAAACACCTTGAGCTTGAATTGACTGATAAGGACACCATTGTTTTCCTGAAGGAGGAAGAGGGTCCACAAGGCGAAAGAATGGATTCGGGCCAATACCCTTTGAACGATACTGAGAGAACCCTCCAGCTCTTGGATTGGTTCACAGCTGCGTGAGGATTAGGGCATGGATGTTCCCCGTAACCTTCACGATGATCCTACGATTTCGGATAGCGAACTTCTCAATCGCGGAATTCACCCTAACCACCTGACGGACAACAACGAGGTCACGAGCGCTGCCTTTAAAAACAGGAGTGATCCTCACATTTCGGTGGACCTTGCGTCTCTCTCTACGCCCGAGGAAACGTATCGCCGGTGGCCAGGTTATGCCGGGGTTGTTCAACTTGTCGCTCGTACTGTTCGGGATATAACGCCGGGAGTCGCACGCGATCCTACCGCCAATAATCCGGCACACGCTTTGATAATTCATGATTTTACGCTCACGAACAGGAAGCGGGTGGAAGTTGCTCGTAAGTTAGCCAAAGCCTGTACTTGGGCTATTCCGCCAGTGGGTGGCCGGGGCAAGGGTAGTTGATGACGGGAATGCAGAGACGGAGCACTTAATTCCCCAGTTCCTTCTTGACCTTTTTCAAGGGGACTGGATTATATCTGTTAACACATGAAAGGTGGGCCTATCGGCTCAGCTTACCCACTGCATACTTCTCAACCACGAAAAAGCCAACCCCCAACCGGTCATCCGCAAAACCGACGGCACAGAAGTCGAAGCGGGATACACACCACAGACGGTCGAGGAAGCAGACTCATAGACATCACTGTAACCGCCCCTAAAGGATAGGCGCTAAGCCCAGCCATTTGATTTGAATGGCTGGGCTTTTTTGTCCAGTGGCGTGGTTCAAAACTACCGGCTCGGACAGCGAAGAATAGCGCGCTTTTAACTTGTCCTTCATCAGCCTCTAAAACAGCCACTCTACAATACCTCCATCATGGCAAGCAAGCGAAGTCTATTGTGGCCGACGAGTGATTCTTACAGGACAGCGAAGAATAACGCGCTTTTAACTTGTTCTTCATCAGTGTCTAAAACAGCCGCTCTACAATACCGGCGTCATCAAGGCTGCGTAGCCTTGTGAATAATGAATGATTCTCACGGGAAAGAAGAAAAAGGAGTTTCCACAATGGAACGAAGACACAGAAAGGTACGACTCGGCCTGGGCGGAGGTTTCACCTTGGTGGAACTGTTGGTGGTCGTTGCGATCATCGCTTTGCTGGTGAGCATCCTGCTGCCGAGCCTGGGTGCCGCCAAGGAACTGGCACGTCAAACGGTCTGCGCCGCCAACATGCGGTCGGTCGGGTCAATGCTGATGGTCTATACCACCATATACGACCGTTTTCCGGCCTCATACGCTTATCCCTGCTCCGACGGCACGTGGGGCACCGGCAGCGGTGATCAGGACGCCAGCAAACCGCGCGGATATCTACACTGGTCACAGATGGTCCTGGGGAAGAGCTATAATGAGGAGTTCTTTCAGTGTCCCTCCATGAAGAAAGGCGGCGCGCCCAGGACCAATCCGGGGTCCCGTGCAGGTGATTGGGAAAAAGGCCAAACGGACGACAGAGGCAATACTTCCCCGAACGACTACGTCGATCAGCAGCCGGCGCGTGTGGGCTTCACTGCAAACGCAGCCATCATCCCCCGCAACAAGTTCACGACCGGACTGGCCTATGGAGGCCCGCGCGTCAACCGACTGGTATGCCCCGACGAGATATCGAACGCCGCCGGAACCATCCTCGTAACCGAATTCAACAATAACTGGAGGGCAGTGGCTGTATCCGAGGGCGGCGGCCTGTTGGCCAAGAGCCACAGACCGATCCAGCCATTCTGCCACCTCAGCCTGGCTACAAAAGACGTCTACAACGACGCCCTCCATCGCTCCGGGTTTATCTATCCGGACGCCAATGACCTGATGAGCGCAGAGGGCATCGAAAGCCAGACCGGCCTGATTGCCAGCAACATCGAAACCAATGCCGTGGGGCGACATCACATAGGTAAGCCTCTCGAGATTAACGGCAATGACATGGGCGGTTACGCCAACTTCCTCTATTGCGGCGGACACGTGGAAAGCAAGCACGTTCACGAGACCATCAAAAATCGCGAATGGGGAGATAAGTTCTACAGCATCACAGGGGACAACGAGGTCCTTCCCTGACGAACTCACCGGCCGGACGCGGACTCATTGTGGACTGCGCCGAGACCCGCGCCTGGCCGGGATATACGGAAAGCACTAAAGAGCGGAACTTTCTCAGCACAAAGGAGGTGATGAGCAAATGTGGAACAACGAAGAATGACGGAAGGCAAGCAAGAGGAACAACAGTGGAGAAGTTAATTCGAACGAGGAAACTAAAGTAAAGGAGCAGTAGAATGTCAAATTCAGCGGAGAACAAAAGAAAGAGAAGACTGTTTATCGGACTTCTCGTCGTGGCAGTGTTATGTGTGATGTCGATCTATGTGAACGTGGCCGCAGCAGACGATCCGCCGTGGGACCCGACCACCCAACAGGTCAACATCGGCGGAGCGACGCTGTTTGAGAGTTTCTTTCAGGGGCCAGGATCGACTAACGATTACATAGATGTTAACGATAACGGCCTCTACGGCTATAACGCCGGCGTACCTCCGTATGTTGATCAGTTGGCCAAGGACTGGACCAACTTTAACAGCGCCCCTCCCTCGACGCACTGGATAGTCAATTACCGGGGCATCGGTTCCGGAGGCGGGCTTGGCGAGTTGCTGACATTCCAGGCTGTTCAGGTCGCCACAAACCAAACCTGGTTCCCGATAGGTACCTGGAACAGCCAGGGCGGAAGCACCAAAGGCGGCCGGAACTACGGCATCCTCCCGGTTACCGTAACTGCGGGGCTGGGGTTGACCAACAGGACGGCCTACTCCGATGAGGGCAGCACTCTCTGGGGCGGCCCATACGCCAACACCAGCGGCATCCCTGTAAATTCGCAGGGAATCGACATCGGCGTGATGGACGTTCCGACCAAGTGGTTCGTCAAGGCCGGTAGCGACAACCAGGCCGCCTGGAGCAGAAAACCCACCGCCGGCGGTTACGGGAGATATGCCGTCAAGTCCTGGGACACCGGCTACAAGAACACACTCAAGTCGCTGAGCATAACGCTGACGGAGAATCCCGACGGCTCGGGTGGTTCCGAAACGGTAACTCTCAACACCAACACCGCCGCCCGCAACAGCACCGACATCGCCAAGATGATGGAGTGCATCAACTCCGGCGATATCCTTCAGTGGGCTGCCGATCAGACCGGAGGTGGCAACATCGGAACAGTCGTTATGCCGCACATCATCGGCGACTTCAACGCCGACGGTAATTTCGACGCCGCCGACGTCCGCTACTTCGCCGACGGTCTGGCCGTCGGAAGCAACCTGAACCGCACCGCGGCCTTCGAGGCGGTCGATAACGCGACCGGTTCCGGCGGGAACTTCTTCGGAACCATACTGGGTGACGGCATCCATGCCACCTACAACGCCGGTGATTCCCGCGCCGACCTGGCCGGTAGTGATCCGGCAGCGGTTCTACTGGGCGCAACACCCGGCGCTGCGACCAACGGAGCGGATGGGGTAATCAACGGCTACGACATATCCTACCTCCAGCGGGTACTCAACGGCTGGCTCGGCGCCAAAGACCTTGGCATCACCGACACCACCGCCGACGGGACCGCAGGATGGGATTGGGACAACCTCAACGAAGCCGTCTTCACCGACCTGTCCTGCGACCTGGACGGTAATCGGATCGTCAACCAGGCAGACGTTGACCTGCTGGTCGGGACCATCCTTGAAACTAACCACGGCGATGCGAATCTCGATACCAGCGTTGACGTAGCAGACCTGGGCATCCTGGCCGGCAGCTACGGTACCATGACCGGTTTGGTCTGCTGGGGCCAAGGCGACTTCAGCGGAGACGGAAACGTTGACGTAGCCGACCTGGGCATCCTTGCCGGTAACTATGGCACCGGCGAAGGGACTGTTCCCGAGCCGATGACGGTGACGCTTCTGGTTCTGGGTTTGGCGGGCATTGTGGCTCGCAGGCGCAGGGCCGCATCGTTTCGGAAAGAGAGGTAAAGAGAGGAAGAACCCAATCACGTGCGGATAGGGAAGAGGGTCTGCACGGGAGAGGAAAAACTTCAAGTCTCACAGCAGGGACTGTCGTCGGGACCTTCGGAGGGACCGGCGGCAGCCCCTTTAACGGAATACGGGTTAAGGGATTAATACCAGGCGCACAAAGTTAACGCGCTCTGTATGGGGAGCACCTCACGAGCCGCGACCGCGAGGGAGCGGTTATGAAGACTTTCGCATCGGCCTGACCGCTCCTTTACAGTCGCGGCTCGTTTATCTCCCGACAGCGCATCAATTTTGTGCGCCGGGTATAACTCGGCAGGCCGGGACAAGAATAATTGGTGGTGGGTGGCGCCTTCAGCATTCCTGTTGCAGAAAGCGTCTGATGGCTCCGGCAAGGTCGTGGCCCAGTGCGCGGGCGGTTTCGGCTGTTACCGCTTTGCCTCCGGCGGAGGCGTAGGGAATCTCAAGGCTCGAAGCAAACCGCAGGCCTGGAAGCCCACCCGACCAGCTGTTGAAACTCACGCCCTTGCTGAAAGTGTCCGGCTTGTTCCAGCCCTGACCGAAGGGAAGATTGTTCTCGGCCTTGAAAACGAGCGGGCTCCTCGACCCGGCTTCGAGAATTTCCGAAAACCGCACGACACGAAGCCAATTTTCCTGGTCTGCCGTTCCGACGAAATGTATCTCCTCGTGGCCCTCGCCGCGAATATATGGGCAGTGCATATCCAGCGCGAACCGCAGCCGGCCGGCCGACCA
>DAOVLV010000434.1 GCA_030631085.1 Planctomycetales bacterium
CATAACCGTCTGCCCGTCGGTCAACTTCAGCCGACGATTGAAGCAGACGCCTTCAGCTTTGCCCGCTGCTGCCCAGAGGTGCATCGGCTTGCAGGATTCAAGGGCCTGGACGCAACTTTCGATGATTCCGGGAATGACCATATCCTGGATTTTTTCACCGTCAGCCTCATCTGATATCGCCTCGACTGCCGGTCCGCTATGGGTGTGAATCGCCGAGACCATAATGCAATCAGGCTTGAGTCCGCAGCGGCTTGATATACCCTGCCGGACCAGGCGGACGAGCCTGTCGGGAACTGTCAGCAAATCATTGCTGATGATAGCAATCGCGGTATCTTCCCGGCGGATTACGACTGTCCGCGAGCACAGCGGCGCATACACTCCGCGAGAGGCGTAATCGTCGCGAAAATTCCCCGCCAGCGGCGTACCGACCGGAGGAGTTATTTCCACACATGACAGACCTATTTCGTATGTTTCCATGTCGCAATTTCCAATTTCCGATTGAACAGAAAAGTGTTCTGTTTTTTTCAATTGGAAATTGGAAATCTCTTCTATTTCGAATACGCCTTGATGACCTTTACGATTGCGTCGGCGACCTGTTTCATATCATCTTCGGTAAATGTCGGATATGCAAAGCATGTGAAGGTGTGCCCCTGGTGCCAGACGGCGTTGGGGACGTCCACGTTGGAGTAATCGACGCTTTCCGGGTCGGCGTATTCTGTCGAGTTGAACGGGAAGCCGCTTCGCCCAAAGGAGTTGCGATCCTGGAAGGCCCGCTCGGTGTGGCATTGAGGCCAGAATACTTTCCAGACCGGCGCGCCCTCGGCGCCGGCGGCCTGGACGAACCGGTCTATATCGCAGGTCATGTTTTCGATGTCCAGCGAGAAGGCCAGGAGGTACCATCCGTTTTGCCGTTCGTCGGTGTCTATGGGTACGAATTTGACCTGCGGTAAGTCCTTCAGGGCGTTTATTACGATGTGGGCGTTGCGTTTGCGAGCGGGCAGGTTCCAGGTGTCAATCCGCTCCAGTTCAGCCAGTCCGATAGCCGACTGCATTTCCGTCATGCGATAATTCCAGCCGATCATGTTGTGGATGTACGGGAGTTTCTGCTCCATCTCCAGCAGGTTGAGTCGTTCTTTTACGTCGTATCCGTGGTCGCGGAAACTCCTGGCTGTCCACGCAAGTTCCTCGTCGTCGGTCGTTACCATTCCGCCTTCGCCGCCGGTGGTGAAGGTTTTGTTCTGGCAGAAACTGCAAGCGGCCATGTGTCCGATTGTTCCGGTCTTTTTGCCTTTGTAGGAGCCGCCGAAGGCTTCGGCGTTGTCCTCGATAACGAACAGGTCGTGCTTCTTGGCGAAAGTCATTATCTCGTCCATCTCGCAGACGTTTCCGTAGAGGTGGACGGGCATAATGGCCTTTGTTCGTTTGTTGATAAGTTTTTCCGCTGATTCGACGCTGATGCAGTGGTCGTCGATGTTGACGTCGGCGAATCGCGGAACGGCTCCGGTCTGAACGACCGAGAAACTCGACGCGATGAATGTGTAACTCGGAACGATGACCTCATCGCCAGGCCCGATGCCAAGCGCCGTCATCGCCACGTGAAGGGCGGCTGTTCCGTTGCAGACGCTGATGGCGTATTTGCTGCCCTGCCATTCGGCGAACTTCTTCTCGAACTCCATACCCTTAGGCCCGGTCCAGTAGTTAACCTTACCGGACCGCAGGACCTGCTCGACGGCTTGAATCGCCGTTTCGTCGAATTGAGGCCAGCCGATAAGTGTATTCGTTACCGCCTTGGCCCCGCCGTCAATTGCCAGTTTCTCTGCCA
>DAOVLV010000285.1 GCA_030631085.1 Planctomycetales bacterium
ATCTTCATGCCGGGACATAACCAACTCTACGAACTCCTTGGTCATTCGATACTTCTTCGCATTACTCCCCGGGGGGGAAGGGGGAAGGCGCTTTTTCTTCCACCTTCCCCTACTGCCTTGACCGAACTTCGCGAACCGCTGCGAGGATGTCTGATGTTGCCGCCTTGGTCTTGACGCCGGCAACATCAAATGGCGATCCGTCCTGACGCTGAGGCACTACAGCGAACACCTCCCCGCCGCGTCTGCGGATCACAACCCGTTCGGTCTTGGCGCTATTCAGGACTTGCGAGAGATTCTGCCTTGCTTGTGAGTATGTATAGACTTTCATGTTTGCTCCACAAGTCTGATGTCCAGTTGTTTTGCCACTCGCTTCATGGCCTTATCGAGCGTCAGTAGCGAACACCGTTTCTCCACGGCACATTGCAAGAAATAGGCATCGTAGGCATAAATGCCGAAATGCCCAGCCAGAACAAGAGCGGCTCGAACATCGATTTCCACCAGTTCAACAGAAACACTGGTAACGGCATCCCACACAGCCGGTAGTTGCTCGGCAAGAACGAGCCTTCTTTTGGCCAATGCTGACAGAGCATTTCCGATTTCGTACGGTAGCACCGCCGGGGCCGCTAATTCATGCTCTTCAGTTACCTGAATGAGCCATGATTTTTCAGGTTCATTCAGCGCCACTGCCAAGAACGTATTCGTGTCCGCCACGTATTTCATATGCACAATTGTACACCTCGGAAGGATTCTTGTCAATCTTCCGAGGCTGACAAATACTACCTGATTGTTTTCGGCGGGATGGGCGTATAAACTCTCCGGCGGATGAAACGCAGGCGGTTCAAGTCAAATTTCAGGTTGCTTACGCGTCGGCCTCTGGTTTTCGCACGCATTTATCGATGGGAGTTGTTGTTTCTGCTCGTCGGGGCGACCCTTGATGCGGCAACCACTGTCGTATTTATGCGCAAATATGGGGTAGAGGCCGAGGTGCATCTCGTTATCCGCCTGATGGCCCACATTATGGGTCCCGTAACCGGGCCGGTGCTGGGCAAAATCGGACAGGTCGTCTTCGTGGTGTTCGTCGGAAGCCTGTGGCGCATCTGGTGCCGGTGGCTCATACTTCTCTGCGGTGCGCTCTATCTGCTGGCATCCGTCAGCAATCATTTCGAGCTACTTTAGCCCCGGTTGAAACGGTGGTTCTTTTGCGACGGAGCGGATGAGTTCTTCAGCTGCGGCGATTTGTTCTTCCGAGCCGGTAACGGCTATCCAGCAGGCCCCTTCCGCCCCGCAGACTCCGCCGGAGGCCACTAATCGGGCCGACGCGTCGGTCAGCAGGGAAATTGCTTCCAATTCGGTGAAAACTTCTCCCGGCAACGGTAGCATTCGTGGACCTTGGGCGTCGGGATCATTGAGAGTAACCGCCAGGTCCGCGACGTCTTCGGCGACGCGTTTTTCCAGACCCACCGGTATAATCATTCGCACCCGTCGCCCGACCACCGCATGAATGGCCGCTGCAGCAGTACCGCCTTTAGGGTCGCCTATCAGCACCGCCGCCCTGCCACAAGGGTCAACGGCGTTAGCGCCCTTGAGGATAACGTCTCCGCTACCCAGATCGTCCACCACGTCGAAGATCGTTTTGTCTTTCTGCCGGACGCCGGCGACGATAACGACGTCGTCGGAAAAATCTACCTGGCTGCCGGCATTTGCCGATCCGATCGGGATAGTAATTCCGCGATAAAATCCCTTTCGGGAAAATCCTTCACCATGGTCGATGGACGCGAGAATCTCCTCGGCCACATAGCCATTGGTCGTACCGGCGATGATTACCAGCGTACCTTCTTTAAGCACGGTCCGAATGATTGGATGCGCAGCAAGAGCCTTGCCGATTAGTCGCTTACCGGCTGACGGGGTGAGGAGAAATTGCTTCATGTGAAGTAAGCCTTATTCCGGGCTGATTGCCTCGACCGGACATGCGTCGGCACACTGGCCGCAGTCGATGCACAAATCCGCATCGATTACATAAATCGGGGTGCCCTCGCTGATTGCCTCAACTGGGCAGGTCTCCACGCAACTTCCACATCCCGTGCATGCATCACTAATTACGTACGCCATAAATTACACTCCTTACAAAAACCATTTCCGTAACCAAACTGCGCATCCTTTATATTATTTTCGCCTACGGGTCAAAAGATTTTTAAGACGAAAAGATGTAATTGGTAATTCGTGATTCGTGATTCGTGATTGGTAATTCGTGATTGGTAACAGAGTGTCGGTTTTTTTTTACTAATTACTAATTACTATTTTTTCCAAAATTGCCACCATTTCTTTTTGTTTTCGGTGAGAATATCGTGCGTTATCCTTGCCGCCATTACTCGCAGATCGGGTAGTTTGCTTCTCATGTCGCGGAGCCTTTGGCGTGTGAATTTTTCAGGGTGTTCGGCAAATGCCTGCCTGGAGGCATCTACATAGAATGCCGATTCCGGTGGAAGTTCATCATCTGTGTAGAATTTCAGGGCCTCATCGAGGCACTGGGCTGCACGGAAACCGATTCGACGAGCCTCGACATTCACAGCAACGGCTGCCTTCTCGACCATCATGTAGAACAGGCTTAACCATTGCCCCAGGTCGATAATCCGGCTTGGGTCAGGCGTTGGGTTAATCACTTCGGGCAGAAAGTGTTGGGGGTCGTCGGGGCGGTCTTCAGCCCTGTCTGTCCAGTCGAAGCGGAATTTTTTTTCTGCCCGGCAGTGGGCGCATCTGGCAAGGAGCATCCCGTCCGTATGGTCGGTTTCGGAGTTGTCCAGTTCTTCGGTAATTTCCCAAGGCCCGTCCGAGCAGTTCGCGCACGGCGTAACCGTCAGGTACAAATGGGCTTCTTCCTGGCTATGTGCGTGAAGCGTCTGCATTGTTTTTCGCGGGCCTCCCCGTCAGATAACCTGATGAATTTTAGACGGATCCCGCCACAGTCAATTTCTACGGCGACGACGCTCATCAGGACGGACGCGATCATCAGAATGGCGACGATCATCGAAACGGCGACGAGGCCCGACGGCGGGCTTGGCGACAGGTTTGGCGGCAGGAATACCCGACACATCGGGTGCAGGTGTTGGCGAGGGAGTGGTATCCTCGCCGCCGGCACCTTCGTTGTCGGTCTTTTCTTCACTTTCGATAGACTCTGCATCGATCCTGGTCTGGCTGGATATTTTCTTCTGGTCGGCCAACAGGTTTTCGTCGGCGATGACGGTCAGAACGCAGACCGGGCCGTCAATTTTCTCGTCGAACCTGTCTGCGTCTTCGGCCTGCCCGACCCTTTTTTCGCATCCAAGGGTCATGAATATCATCGTCGCCGCCAAAATCATCATCAATTGTTTCACCTTCATGCTCCTGAAATATCTTGGTTAACCCGGTCAATTCCGGGTTTCTGCTTTTTTTTCTTTCCTAGTCCCAAGTCCCTGGTCCCTAATCCCTTATCTGTAATTCCGCCATTGCGTCTCGTTCGATTATTCCGCGTAGAATTTCTCTCGGCACGGTCGGAAGCCCCGTGCCGTGGGTTATTTCATTTATGCGGTACATCCGCTCGATTGCTTCTGCCGCTGTCGAGAACGGGAAATCGCTTCCGAAAAGCAATTTTCCCGTTACTCCGGACTGATGCGCCTTCAGCAGCGATTCGTAGGCTCCCCAGGGCATACGAAGCAGAGCGGCGATATCGGCATAGACCCCCGGCTGCTTTGCCATCAGGGTAACAGTTTCGTTGATCCACGGGCTTCCCATCG
>DAOVLV010000438.1 GCA_030631085.1 Planctomycetales bacterium
ACCTGACCTGGTACTTGATGGGGTGCCCGAAACCGGTGGCTGTATCGGGTAAGACCTACGAGACAATCGGCGCAACGCCCGGACACATGGGCCAGTTCGGCCCGTGGGACCACAAGACCTACGACGTCGAAGACTTCGCCGTGGCCCTGGTGCGGTTCGCTGGTGGAGAAACGATGACAATCGAATCGGCCTTCTGCGCGAACCTCGACAGGGCCGTCTTTGGCTGCCACGTCGTCGGCGACAAGGGCGGCGTCGGCATCGACCCGCTGAGCGTCCAGATGGAAATCGGCGGACACCTGATGGACTGCACGCCGACCCACGTCCCGAAAAACAATGCATATCACAACGAAATCGCAGCCTTCGTTAACGCCGTCGCCGGCAACAAACCTGTTCCGGTCCCCGCTACCGAAGCCATCTGGACTACGAAGATCATCGACGCCATCTACGCTTCGTCAAAAGCGAATAAGGAAATCCGATTGAAATAAGGAACGCTGTTTCAGCGGGGTAGCGGGAAATGGACAGAAAGGTGGAGTTCCTGTACTTGCAGCAGGAAGATTGCGTCAAGGCCGGCGGTCTTGACATGACGGGAACGATGAAGGCTGTTGAAAGGTCGTTTTTCCTTCACGGAAAGGGCGACTACATCCAGCCTGGTAAACCGGTCATAAGGTGGGGCGGGCCTGAGACCGAAGAGACCATCGGAAGGATCATGTCGATGCCGTCTTTTCTCGGCGGCTCCGAAAACGCCGACATATTGAAGGAGAGGGACCTGATCGGGCCTGTGAACACATCGGGCATAAAGTTCGTTCCGAGCAGGCCTCATAATCCCGCCAAATACAACCTGCCGAGAGCGAACGCCGTTATCATTATCGTGGACCCGGATACCTTCATGCCGGCCTGTATTATGGACGGTACGCTGGTAAGTGCGATGCGTACGGGGGCGGCTTCGGGGGTCGCCGCCAGGTATCTTGCGAATTCCGACTCCAGGATAATGGGCATCGTCGGCGGAAGCGTCCAGGGCATTACCCAGACAATGGCGATTAAAGAAGGCGTCCAGTCGCTGGAGGTCTGCAAAATCTTTGACGTCAACGCCGAAGCGAGCGGAAGATTCGTCGAAAAAGTCAAGGATATCGGAATCGAGATGGATTTCGAGATAGTCGATAGCGCCGAGAAGGCATTCACCGGCTCGGACGTCATGAGCACCGCCACAATGGCGAAGGAGCCTTATGTAAAGCCGGAATGGTACAAGCAGGGCGTTCTGCATTGTGAGATTTCGTTCTGGGATACGCCGCCCGAAGCGCTCACTGCCTTCGATTTCGTCGTTGTCGATGACTGGTACCAGGTCAAGCATCACGGTGTTGACGTCAGTTGGAGGGCCGTCAGGGACGGGGTGATACCCGAAGAGAAGGTAAGGGGGAATCTCGGCGAAATAGTTGCCGGTGCAAAACCAGGACGGCGAGACAGAAAAGAAAAGATATTCTTCAATCCCATAGGCCTTGGAATTCACGATTTATCGGAGGCCCACAGGATATATCAGAACGCCGTGAGGATGGGCATAGGCCGAAAACTACCGCTGTGGGAAAATCCAGCCCTGTGACGAACCGGCACGCCCGACGAACTGAGTGCCGAACAGGATTGCGTCTGTCCCCGTAACCCTATTTCTATTTCAGTATCTGTCATCGGAATCCGAAAACCCCTGCGTTGTGCGGTTGAGTTCACCAGAGCGTTGCTGTTGACTTGATTATCAGGTGCAGCCCCGCCAGCGCTAAAAGTGTATAAAT
>DAOVLV010000290.1 GCA_030631085.1 Planctomycetales bacterium
GCTCTATATCGCCAGTTTTCTGTACGCCCTGAAGATCGGTATTCTCGTGATCGTCTGGCCTTGGCAGATAATGAGCATCGGCGGCAAGGACATGGCGGTCGGCGCTATCGGCGGGCTTTGGATGGGAGGATATGTCCTGAGCTGTTTGTTTCTCGGGCCACGGGCGGAACGTTTCGGGGTCAGGCGTCTGGTGATGCTGGCGACGGCGGCAAGTGCGTTCAACGTTCTTCTTATGCTCACGACGTCGTCGGTAACGGTACTGCTTGTGCTGTTGGCGTTAGACGGCGCGATCGGGGGTATGATGTGGCCTCCAATGATGGGTTGGTTGACCGCGGGGCAGGAGGGGCATCATCTGAACCGTCGGCTTGGGATGTTCGGTATCAGTTGGTCGCTTGGTGCGATTATCGGCATGTGGCTGGGCGGTCCGCTGTGGGGGCAGCGGTCCGATCCGCATCCGTTTCCGGCGTTCGTGGTTGCGTCGTGCGTCGTACTCGGTGCGTTTCTCGTAGCGGCAAGCGCGCGGAAACAACACTCATCCTCAATACCGGCAAGATCGCCCGGGACGGTCGAACCGGATGAAGCCGGAACCAAAACAATCTGCGCCTTTCACTGGATGGCTGTTATCGCCGGAGTAATCGCCGGGATGGCCAACGGCGTTATGGGGTATCCCATAGTAACCCTGATGAAGTCCATGTCGCTTGGACCGAGCGTCCACGGGCGGATCGCCGCAGCCGCCACCATCGCCATAATGTGCGGGCTGTTTCTGATGGGAAGAACCACACGCTGGCACTACAAGCGGATGTTCTTCTGGGCAGCCCAGATTGTCATAGCCGCAGCGGTCTGTTCCGTCGCCTTCAGCAGGAACGGATGGGAACTGGCGACGTGTTCCGTTGTTACGTCGCTGGGTATAGCCGTCGTTGTCGCTTCGGACCTGTACTACACCCTCACCGGAAGTACGCGCCGGGCGGCAAGCGCAGCCTGGCGTGAGATTCGCGTATCAGGCGCTTTCGCCGTCGGCTCGTTTGGCGGAGGGGCGATTATCGGACTGACAGGCCTGCGCGCGATTTATCCCATTATGGCAGGTATCATAGTCGTAGCCGTATTGGTTCAAATGGTAATCTATCGCCGCGCTAAGTAATGCTGTCCAAAAACCCTGTTTTTCAGCATCGGTCGGCAAAATACCGGATTCGTCAACCACAACGCAGAAAAAATGGAATTTTTCGGAGTTTTTCCTTGACATATCAGGATTCCAGAGTATTATACGGGCATCGTTAATAGTAAGGTTTGCTCATGCTCGTGTAACGCTTGGCTCGTGCTCGTGTAATGTTTGGCTCATAGAAGGAGGTCTATTATGCTTCGCTCTATTCTGGTGTCTTCTGTAGTTGTCGTTGCCCTTGTGGTGCTTTCTGTTGGCACTTTTGCTTCCGGCGATATCATTATTGCGGATATTGACAATCCTGTTGCGTACACCATCGAAGAGGTTAATGCCGCCGGAGGAATCCAGGTTGGAGACAAACTCTTCAGCGACTGGCGCGTAACCGACACCGAAAGCGTGAACGCCATCGCCCCGAATGCCAGTGAGATCGTGGTAACGGGAATTCAGATCGGCGGAGATTACGGTCTGCGATTTAACAGCGGTTGGTCCGCACCCGCCGGACAATTGGCCGACTCCACGATCAAATTCAAGGTCTCCATCGTTGAGCCATGGCTGTCGGAAAGATGGCTGATTAAAGACAACGCTTTGTGGATAACGGCATTCGGCGTTTCTAACAACACGGACGCCGGTGCTGTTTCGGTCTCTGAGAATGTCTATGCTTTCGATCCGGACGTTCACGGATGGTCACAGCCAATCGCCAACAAGTTTGTGTATTATAAAGATGACGATGATAATATTCTGTACGATGAAAAGGACTTTGTTGATGACATGGGCGTTCCGGTCGCCCTGACTGAGATATGGGTAATCAAGGATGTCATTGCCTACGGCGGCGTCGGTACCGTCGGCACAGCCCACATCAGCGAGTTCTTCCAGACCTTCAGCCAGGTTCCCGAACCGGCGACAATGGCGCTGCTGGGTCTGGGCGGAATTGGAGTTCTTCTCCGCCGCCGTCGTCGCTGAACCCGATTTGCACAACACTACAATTAATCAAAGGCCCGGCCCGAAGGAGAAAACGGACCGGGCCTTTCTTATGCGCCGGGGGTGTAGGGTGCGTGAGGTTTTGTTTCCTGCACACGGAATTTCTTCAAGGGGAAAGCCTGTTGCGTTGATGACGCCGGTGGACGATGATTTCGAGGAAAGCCTGCATATCTTGCGTGGTATTCGCGCCAAGGCCGCGTTGCGAAAGCTTCAGGAACAGGCGGCAGCGAAGGGACTCGACAAGATGACGATGGAGGAGATTGACGAGGTAATACGCAAGTCGCGGGAAGAACATAAGGCCAGTCGTAAATGAGGATCGTATTGGATACCGACGAGTTAGTGTCCGCCGGGGCGGATAAAACATTTGCGGCGGCGGATTTTGTCTGCAACACTACGCTCGTCCAGGACGCCAATATCAAATTAATCCATCGAAGCGAAGGTGTTTGTTACAGGAGTCGCTTGAATGACAGAATTACCCGAAACGATGCCGGGAAAATCGCCTGATACCGCCGGTCGCCCCGATTGGCCTGTTGCAATCGGTGTGATATCCGTCATTTTTGCTGGGCTTCACCTGTTGGCTTATATCGGTTTCTGGTTGGTGATCCTGGCTGGTACGAACACCTCGGATTCTTCCGCAGCCCAAACTCATCCGGACTGGCTTAGCATCCTTTACATGGTTGCGGCGGTAGGGAAAATCCTGGCGGTGATCTTATTGCTCGTCGGCGGTATCCAACTTATTCGTCGCAAACCAGTCGCGCAAACGCTTTGCACAATCTACGGACTTGTAGCCCTGGCGTGTTACGGCGGTTCGATAGCGATTTATCTCATGATATTTTCAACTGCTTTTGACGATGCAGCGGTAACGCTGATTGCACTTCAGGCCGTCGGCGTCGTTTATGCTGCCTTCATACTTATATGGTTCTTACGGGCGGGGAGCAGGGATCAGATAAACACATGGAAGGTCCGGCGGCAGCAGCGTCAGGCTGGGCTGAACCCATACGCCGGTGATTACGCTCCGGCTTTTTCGTTGCCGGAGCCCCAGTCTTCGCTGCACCCCGATGCCGGTCTGGAGGCAATCGCCCCGCCGCCGGCTGTCGAAAGTACTGATGATATTGAACCGGATGATTCCAATCTGGAATTGCAGGATTATTCGATTGACCATGAGGCCCTCTCGAAGTTACAGAAGCAGTTTGATAACGGCGCGAAATGGTTCTACTGGATTGCCGGGCTGTCCGTTGTTAATTCGGTTATTTTTCTCATGGATGGCAGCGTCAGTTTTGTCGTCGGGCTTGGAATAACACAGCTAATTGCCGGTATCGGCGCAGCCTTTGCTGAAGAATTCGGGCCTGTGGCGAGATATATCGCGTTTGCGTTCGAGGTTGCTGCAGCCTTGGTATTTGTCCTTTTCGGATACTACGCGCTGAAGAGGCATCGTTGGGCCTTTATTACCGGAATAGTGTTGTACGCTCTTGATTCGCTGATTTTTCTTGCCGTGCAGGATTGGTGGAGTTTCGGATTTCACGTGTTAGCGCTGTTCGGCCTGTTCGGCGGAATGAA
>DAOVLV010000365.1 GCA_030631085.1 Planctomycetales bacterium
AAAGCGCGGGCAATGCTGAACGATCTTGCGCCGTGGATGAAAATGATGGATGCGCTCAGCGAGATCGACTTCGCCCGTAAGGGGCTTGTCGATATGCCCATACCCATCATCAACACGGCGCGTGAATTCCTGGCCGATGACATACCGTGCTGGGCCTATTTCTGTTGCATTCCGCGGGGCAGATACCTCAACCGCCTGATGGATACGCCGCTGTCGAAGATTCGCATGAGCGGATGGTTGTTCTATCGCACCGGCGTGCGGGGATTTTTGCACTGGGGCTACAATTATTGGTACAAGCGGAAAAGCCGGCAGATGATCGACCCGTTCACTGTCAGCGACGGCGGGGCTGCACCGAACTGGGCCTACGGTGATACGTTCCTGGTCTATCCAGGCCAGGCCGGTCCTATCGATTCTGTACGATGGGAGGTCTTCGCCGAGTCGCTCCAGGACTACGCCTTGCTGCAAACGCTCGGTGTGGGCAGGGACGACAGATTACTGTCGGCAATCCGCGAGTATGACGATTTCCCCTTCTCGCCGGCCTGGATCGCCAACGCCCGTCGAAAACTGTTCGCCCGCGCCACAGGGGAATAATCGCGGCGGGTGGCGTGGTCGCAGTTTTTGCCTGTCCCTTGGAAGCGACCACCTGCCGACAGGCAGGCGTTTGTGCCTGATCTGTGCCCGGTCAGAATTTGTCCAAACCCGTGAATAATTCCGAATTTGTTCCGGCTACGGTTTGTAGAATCTCTGAAGCGATTCGAATTGATTCTTTGGCGTCTGCTCCGGAAACGTGCCGATTCCCGCCGTAATCGCCCCGATTGCGAAGTTGTCCCAGGCGAGAGAAACCCTTTCCCATCGCTTCGGTCCAGATACCCGGCCTGACTAGGTCCCGATGCACTGCCGCTTCAACGGCGGAATGCCGCGAGAAGGTTTTGTCTTGCAGAGCGAAATAGGCCGAGACCGCATAAAATGCCGCGTAATACGCCCGTGAAGCAGCGGCGTCGGGACTCATCGCCAGGTCGTGACCGGCAATGCACAAGGCGTCCACAGCCCGGCCCCAGAGGTCCGCAGCGAATGAGTTCATAGAAGAATCCCTTCCCGCGAAGCGTTGCTGTATAGGGGGAATTCGCCGGCTTGGTAATCGGCGATGTTAACAGGCTCGGCGTGTATAGGCCGGCCAAGTTCCAGAACCAGGTCATAAAGGGCGTCGATACAGGTCCACGAATCATGAGGTTCGGACGGTTGGCCATCCAGCAGCACAAGAAAATCAATGTCGCTGTCCGGACCAGCCTGACCTCGGGCCTCGGAACCGTACAACACCACGCCGCGCAGACGCTCACCAAAGGCGTCTTTCAGGATCGACTTGACCTGCATGAGCAATTCGTCCGTTGCCATAACCGGTTTCTCCGATTCAATCGCACAAACAAACTTATCCAAAAGGTATTGTAACGAAAATTGCGCCTCGCGTCATTCTTTATGATGTGGGCTTCTGGCCCAGTGGAGTTTGTCGATAAGCGTCCTGAAGAACGTCCCGCCGGGATTGGAGATAATCCCTGCTGTCCAATCTGCTCGGCGGATTTCGATGATTTGCCCTTCGACCAGCGGCGTAGAGACCTGCCCGTCCACGACCAGCGTCGTTCCGGGATTCAGCCGGTTGGTCGTGATACGCACAATCGCGTCGCCGCTTACGACGACAGGCCTCATCGACAGCGTGTGCGGCGCGACGGGCGTGATGACCATCGCCTCCAGCGACGGTTCGAGAACAGGTCCGCCGGCCGACAGGCTGTAACCGGTCGATCCGGTCGGCGTAGCGACGACTACGCCGTCGCCCATGTAGGTTGCGATGTGGTCCTCGCCGCGATTGATGCACAGTTCAATCATGCGGAAGGGCGTCCCCGCCGAGATGACTATGTCATTTGCCGCCGGCGAGGAAAAGGAATTCTCGCCTTCGCCGCCGACGAGATTTACCTGGAGCATCATCCGATCGACGGGTCGGACTTTCCCTTCCAGGATCGCATCGAGGTGTTCGGTCATCTGCTCGATACTGAAATCGGCGAGGAAACCGAGTTTTCCCATGTTCACACCCATCATGGCGATACCCGACGGCGCCAACCGACGAGCCGACGCCAGGAGCGTACCATCGCCGCCGAAGACGATGCACAGGTCGGCCTGGATACCGGTAAGGTCTTCGTCGCCCAGCACGTCAACCACGCCGACAACCTCTGCCAGTTCGGCAAGCCAAGGTCGAAGCGATTCTACCTGCTCGGCAGCACCGGCCTTGTCCGTATTGACGATAATGATAATTCGCTTATCAGACATGGCGGCATAGTAACATAAACAGGGACTTGGGACTAGGGATTTGGGACTGGATGTTTCGTAGCACGGGCGTCTCGCCCGTGTTTTTTTTCTCACGGGCGAGACGCCCGTGTTACGAAAAGCGGCATTTGAGGTTGCAATTGTGGGCGGTGGGAATACACTCAATCGTAATGAAAGTTGTAGCGATCATTCCTGCGAGGTACGGCTCGACTCGCCTGCCGGGTAAGCCGCTGCTGGATAAGACGGGCAAGCCGTTGATTCAGCATGTCGTCGAAGCCGTCCGGCAGGTTGGGAGTATCGAAGCCGTCTATGTCGCCACCGACGATGAGCGGATCGCCGAAGCGGTTCGCAGATTCGGCGGCGAGGCGATTATGACCCGCTCCGACCACGCCAGCGGTACCGACCGCCTGGCTGAAGCAGCCGAAAAACTCAACCTGACCGACGATGACATCATCGTCAACGTCCAGGGTGATGAACCGGAGATAAAACCGGATTACATCGACCGGCTGGTGTCGTTGTTGACGGATTCCGGCGCACCGATGGCGACGTTGGCTGCGCCGCTGAATGCCGATACCGCCGAAAAACCCGATAATGTCAAAGTTGTCCTG
>DAOVLV010000266.1 GCA_030631085.1 Planctomycetales bacterium
GGACATGGACGAGGCGAAATCGCCGCTGATTCGCAAGGGAAGGGTCATTGCCGCAGTGGTGATGATGGCGATTCTGGCTGCAGTGGGGATGATATTCCTCGATTCGCTGGTAAAACAAGGCCTGGAGAAATCCATCGCCGCTGCCAACGGCGCTGAAGTCAATATCGACAAGGCCGACCTGTCGCTGCGCGATGGGAGACTTATTATAGAGGGCTTGCAGGTTACAGACGCCGCCAAGCCCACGCACAACCTTTTTCAGGCTGAAAAGATCGTCGCGGATGTCAGTATCGCAGACCTCCTGACCCGACGGTTCGTGATAGACCTTATCGAGTGCGATGCGATGCGAATGGATATCAAACGCGAGACGCCCGGAAAAGTCTATCGCGAAAAGCCCGAAGCCAAAGAAGAGGCTCCATGGATCCCGGGCGATCTGGCTGGAAAACTTAGCAAGAGCCTCGAGTACTACGAGGAAATAAAAAAGTTCAACGAGCGGCTCCAGAAACTGAGGGATTATCTCAAGAGCGATGAAGCCGAAGCGTCCGAACCCGACGCCGGCGCCATTGCCAGGCGGGCCAAGGCGCTGGGATATCTCAAAATGTCGGCGAAAGATTATCTGACGAAAAAACCGACGTGGGTTATCAGCAATATCAAGGTCAGCCACATCGAACTGATGCCGACACTGCCGACATTCGTAGTCGAAGGTAAAAACATCTCCAGCCACCCGTCGCTGCTGCTACCTGAAAAGATGGTGTTGTCAGCCAAGCCCGACGACGAAGCGCTGAAGGATTTTCTCCTCAAATCCGTCGGTAAAAAGGGCATCTCGCTTGACGGGATACTTGGCGGCAAAAAGGATAAAAACTCCGACGACAAAAAGAAAAAACCCGGCCCGCTGGATTTTCTGGACAAGGATTGAGAATGTCCCCTTTAATTCCGGCAGTAACTATACACGATTTGGTGTTCTTGCATAACCGTTGGTACGGATATGTGGAGATAAAGCAATGAGAAAGATGGTTTTAGCACTGGCGTTTGGCGCCCCGATGATACTGTGTTTGTGGTTGGTAGGCTCAATGGGGGCGAAGGGAAACGGGGTGGCCACAACCCAATCTGACAAAGCGAAAGCGAAGCAGCCGGGAATGCTGCACCCCATGCTTGTAAGAACCTTCGATCTCGAGCGGCAATGGGGATACGTTGATGATGCGGGGCGCACCGTTATCCCTCCCCAGTTTTATAAGGCCGATTACTTCAAAGAGGGGCGGGCGCGCGTTGTGGTCCTGGTGCCTGACGATAGGGCAGAGAAGAAAGAGTCCCCATTCATCGACGATAAGGGAGGAAAGATAGAGGCCTACGGTTTCATCGACAGAAGCGGGAAGTTCATCGTCCGCCCGGAATACGATTATGCCGGCGAATTCAGCGATGGGATGGCAGAGGTAAAGACGCGCGATCAGAAGTATGGCTTCGTTAATAGAGACGGGAAACTTGTTATCCCGCCTCGATTTGGTGGTGTTGGCGATTTCAACCAAGGCTTGGCCCCGGTGGATGTAACACTGCGCAAGAATCCATTTAAGGGCAAAGGAAAATGGGGCTACATCAATAAGAGCGGGAAGTTCGTAATTAAGCCCCAATATGTACTGGCCGGGGTTTTCTCGCACGGACTTGCTTCGGTTTGTATCGACGACAATATAGACCGGAGCCATATACCGCCCTGTGACAGGTATAAAGCGACTTACATAGACCGAACCGGGAAAGTGGTTATAAAAACGGAGTACTCAGGCGGCAGTCGCTTCCATGACGGCCTGGCAATAGTGCGGTCTGGAGAGAAGTATGGATACATCGACACCTCCGGCAAATTGGTGATTCCCTTCAAGTACCATAGCGTAAAACCATTCAGCGAAGGGTTAGCCTTGGTGGGTCTTCGGTTGAACCCCGCCTCCTGGCAGAGTCGGCAACGATATGGGTTCATCAACAAGAAGGGCAAGGAGGTGATACCGCTGAAGTTCAAGGACGCCAGGTCGTTCAGCGATGGTTTGGCGGCTGTCAGTGAGAAACGTTTTTCCGTTAGATATATCCACGGTTACATAAACAAGAAAGGCCAGTACGTGATTAAACCACACTTTGACTCAATCGGAAAACCGTTCCGAAACGGTCTTGCCCCGGACTATAGAGGGCTTGAGAAAGCTGGATCGAGCGTCCCGTGCATGATCAACAAAAAAGGCGAGGTTGTTGTGTGGGGCTACGTTGAGATTCCGCGTGTCCCTGTCCCTCCCGAAAATTCCGTCGGTCCGTGATGCAAGGGGAATATCAAACTGATATAGTTCGTGGGGTGTGCAGGAAACTAGAACCTGCACTACCTGGCCGATACGCCTCCATTATCAAAGCCCGCTTGACTGAATGGCTTACAGGGGCTACTCTCATTTCGTTATGACCGATTGCGATAAACAGGAAATTACGCTTGGCGAACTTGCCGAGAGGCTTGGCGGGGTTTTGGTGGGCGAGCCGGAGAAAGTCATTCGCGGCGTCGGGGGTCTTTCCGAAGCCGGGGGCGACGAAATCGCCTTCCTGGCAAATGCCAAATATGAGCGGTTCATGTCCGCGACCGCAGCCGCTGCTGTGATTGTGGCTGAAGACTATGCCGGGGTGGGCGAAAACCTCATCCGCTGCGAAGACCCGTATTTCGCATTCCGACAGGCGATGGTCGAACTCCATGGCTTCCGCCGGCATCCGTTCAGCGGTATCGACGCATCCGCCCGAATCGACCCGGCTGCGAAAGTGTCCGACAACGCCGCCGTTGCACAGTTTGTTACCGTCGGGCCGGGGGCAGAAATCGGCGACGGTGCGGTGCTTTATCCGGGCGTATTCGTCGGCCCTGATGTGAAAATCGGACGCGACTGCATCTTGTACCCCAATGTCGTGCTGTACGACGGAACGATCCTTGGCGAGCGGGTAACGATTCACGCCGGGACCGTCATAGGCCAGGACGGTTTCGGATACGCCACGCACGCCGGGAAGCACGAGAAGATTCCCCAGGCCGGCTGGGTCGAAATCGGCGACGACGTGGAGATCGGCGCTTGCTGCGCGATTGACCGGGCCACGATGGGCGCGACCGTCATCGCCGCAGGTACGAAATTCTCCAACCTCGTAGCGATAGGACACGGAACGAAAGTCGGAAAGCACTGCCTGTTCGTCGCCCAGGTCGGCGTAGCCGGTTCGACAACGCTCGGCGATTACTGCGCCCTTGCCGGTCAGGCCGGCGTCGTCGGACACATAAAAATCGGCAACAACGTCCGCGTCGGTGCAAAGGCCGGTGTAATCAACGACGTAGCCGATGGTCAGGAAGTTCTCGGCGCTCCCGCCGTTCCGAGATCGCAGGCCCGAAGGGCCTATTCGATGCTGAACCAACTACCTCGCCTGCGAGAGACGCTGCGAAAACTCGCCGCCGACGTCGCAAAACTCAAAGGCAAGAACCAGGATAAGCAAAAGTGAGCACGACGGCCGAACCCGTGGGGTTAATCGCCGGAAACGGTCGGCTTCCGATACTAATCGCCGGCGGAATCCGCCGATCGGGTCGCCGGTTGGTGGTTGTCGGTATTCGAGGCCAGGCCGATCCGGGCCTGCGCGATATGTCCGATACCTTTGCCTGGGCGGGAATTACTCGCATGGGCCGATGGATTCGCCTGCTGCGAAAGAATGACGTCCACCAGGCGGTGCTGGCCGGCGGCGTGCGGAAGGCGAATATGTATTCGCCGCTTCGGCTGCTGCGATACTTGCCCGATTTGCGCACAGCCCGGCTTTGGTATGGAAAACTCCGACACGATAAACGCGATAACGCTGTCCTGCTGGCAGTCGCCGACGAACTCGCAAAGGATGGAATTGAACTTATGTCAAGCGTCGAATATTGCGCCGAACACCTGGCCGATGAAGGCCTGATGACCCGAACCCCGCTTCAGCGCGGCGTCGAAGCCGATGCGGCCTTCGGCTTCGATATCGCCCGCC
>DAOVLV010000358.1 GCA_030631085.1 Planctomycetales bacterium
ATACTAGCGTTGCTCTAGGGAGGATGAAGCGGAAATCCGAATATAGAAATCCGAAACTCGAAACAAATTCGAAATACGAAATTCGAATGTTCAAAACAATTTTATCAAGACCTACCGAGAAAGGGTTTTGAGCATTTGAATTTTGGTCATTCGATATTGTTTCGGATTTCGTGCTTCGGATTTCGGATTTTAAATGTCAGTAATGACCTGGAGATTTTGAATTGGAGTTAACAGTTACATTAGAGCATCCTGAGCAATCGTCGGCGTTGTTCGGACCGGCCGATGTTCACCTCAAGACGATACGTCAGGCGCTGAACGTCCAGATGTTCGCTCGTGGCGACACGGTTCGTATAACCGGATCAGCCCCGAACGTCTCACATGCCGCAGCGGTGCTGGCGACGCTGCAGCGACAGATGAGGCATAACAAGACCATCACCCCACAAATCGTCGCCGATGCCCTTTCCGAATCCTCGAATCAAGGAGATTCGTCCGGTTCCGCCGAGGTTGTTTCCGTTTATAGCGGGCGGATCGTCCAGCCTCGCTCGCCGGGGCAGAAGCGATACGTCGATGCCATTAAAAGACACGATATGGTATTCTGCACGGGACCGGCGGGGACCGGAAAGACATACCTGGCTGTGGCTATGGCGGTTCACATGCTCAGGACGGAACGGGCAAAACGCATGGTACTGGTCCGACCGGCCGTCGAAGCCGGTGAAAAACTCGGCTTTCTTCCGGGAGATATGCAGGCCAAGGTTAATCCATATCTTCGTCCGCTCTTCGACGCGCTGCACGACATGATGGAATTCGAACAGTCCCGCCGGTTCATGGCCAACGACATTATCGAAGTCATCCCGCTGGCGTTTATGCGAGGGCGGACGCTCAATGATTCGGTGATAATCCTCGATGAGGCCCAGAACACCACCCCTGCACAAATGTTGATGTTCTTGACCCGGATGGGGCACGGGTCGAAAATGATTATCACCGGCGACGATTCGCAGATCGATTTACCCGATAATGTTACAAGCGGACTTATCGACTCGGCCCGCCGATTAAAGGGAATCAAGGGATTGATATTCATTCGCCTGGATACTCATGACATCGTTCGGCATAGACTGGTGCAGAACGTCGTGGATGCGTACGGAGAAAATAGGGACTTGGGACCAGGGACTAGAAAAGAAGAATAGTTGGAAAATTAATCGCCGGGATTGCACTTCGTTTCGTCCCTGCCTACAGTTTTTATTATGTGGCCTTTTAAAAAGAAAAATCGACAGCGGCGGGAGATTCGCAAGAGCGTTTCGACCGGTCCGAGCCGCTGGCAACGGTTCCGCGATGCCGGTGGTGTGGGGTCGGTACTGCTGGCGGTGGGGCTGTTTGTCGCAGTGCTGATAATGGACACCTGTCCGCTGGAACCTGCGCCATATCGCGTGGACGGATACCTCGCCGAAGATGTTCACGCCCGCGTTGATTTTCAATTTACCGAGGCCCAAAGCCCGACTACCGCACCGGCGACCCAACCGGCTCACGAGGTCATTCCCAAAGGAAGACTGATTGGGACCAGGACTACAAGCGGCAGGTTGAACGAGGCACAGGTGGCGATCCTGTCGGCTGAACACGAAGCATTTCTGCGACAGCGCGATAACGAGTCGCCGTTGCGATGGTTTTGGATATTCCTTGGTCGGGCCGGGGTAATCGCCGGCGTCGTCGCGATGCTGTGCCTTTACGTCGCCAAGTACAGCCCGCGGATCGTGAAGAACCACTGGCGGGGTTTTGCCATTGCTACACTGATCCTGCTGGTGCTGTTGTTGACAAGAGTGGCGATCGGCGCCGGCGGCATGAACCCGTACCTGTCGGTTTTCGGGATATTCGTAGCCGCTGCGATGCTCGCCGTCGCCTACGACCAGCGATTTGCCTTTGCCGTTACCGGCGCGCTGGTGATATTGACTGCCCTTCAGGTTCGTTTCGGTATCGGTGGGATGTTGGCGCTCTGGTCGGCAGCGGCGGTAACCGTCTTTCAGTTGCACGAAGTTCGTACTCGCATCAAACTCATCGAAGCCGGCGGCGTGGTGACGGTGGTGATGTTGCTTGCTGTCTGGCTGGTTGAATCCGCATCCGACGCGCCGTGGCAAATCATTCTCGTGGATGGATGCTCTGCCGCAGGAGCGGCCATTGTCGCAGGATTTATCACACAGGGCATCCTGCCTCTGACTGAACGGGTATTCTCCGTTGCGACCTCGCTGACGCTTCTGGAGTGGTGCGACGCGAACAAGCCACTGCTGAAACGCCTGGCGCTTGAAGCCCCCGGAACGTACAATCATTCGCTGGTGTTGGGCGCGATGTGCGAATCGGCCGCCGAGGCCATCGGCGCTCGCGGACTGCTCGCGAGGGTCGGCGCTTATTATCACGACGTCGGAAAAATCAACAAGCCCGATTATTTCGTGGAAAACCAGGCGGGATCGGCCTCGAAGCACGAAAAACTCTCACCGGCGATGAGCCTGCTGGTCATCAAGGGCCACGTCAAGGACGGCGTGGAAATGGCCAGGCAGTACAGCCTGCCGAGGGTGCTGCGGGAATTCATCGCCACGCACCACGGAACGACGCTGGTGGAGTATTTTTATCACGCTGCCGCTGAGCAGCGTGCCGATAACGGCGAAAGCGCGCCCGATGAGGTGGAATTCCGCTATCCAGGCCCGAAGCCGGGAACGAAAGAGGCCGCTATACTTATGCTCGCCGATGCATCCGAATCGAGCGTCCGCGCCGCGCCGGAACCGACGGCTGGGAAGATCGAAACGCAGGTCCACTTTGTAATCACCAAGCGGCTTATGGACGGGCAACTCGACGAGTGCGAATTGACGCTGCGGGAGGTCCACGCCATTGAGACCTCACTGGTCAAGAGCCTCTGCGGAATGTATCACGTCCGTCTGAAATACCCCTCGCAGGAAAAACCAAAAACCAACGGCGAAGAAGAAAAAC
>DAOVLV010000298.1 GCA_030631085.1 Planctomycetales bacterium
AGCGGGTAGGCTGGGACGGAGTGAAACGGAGTCCCACCTTTTTCCTATGCCCTCCGTAGAAAAGGTGGGACTTCGCTCCACAACGTGGTCCTACGGACCGCTTCGTCCCAGCCTACATCTTCGGATTTGGCACAAAGGTTCCGCGGCAGCGTTTGAGGTAGTTCAGGGCTGCGACCTGGCCGGTCATCTCCAACTCGTCGCGATAGACCGGGTCGTGCCAGCCCTCAATGTCGATACTTCCGACGAACCCGCCGCGGCGCAACTCGGAGATTATGTCCGTCCAGTTACTGTCGCCGAAGCCGGGCGTGCGGTGGAAGGCGAACTCCTCCGCCCCGGCAATACCGTGCCGGCGAACCACGTCCCAATAGATCGTAGCGTCTTTGCCGTGGATATGGAAAATCCTGCCGACCCACCGGCGAAGTTGCGGCATGGGGTCGATCAGTTTTACCATCTGGTGGCAGGGTTCCCATTCCAGACCGATGTTGTCGGCTGGAAGGGCGTCGAACATCCGTTCCCACGCGCCTGGGCCGTGAGCGATATTATATCCGCCGCGATTCCAGTCCCCGCCCATCTGACAGTTCTCAAAGGCGATCCGGACGCCCTTCTCGGCGGCTCGCTTGGCCAGCGGACCGAAAAACCTCTTGTACGCCGGGAGCGAATCGGGGATCGGCTTGTCAGTGATCCGCCCGGTGAAGCCGCATACCAGGTCGCAGCCGAAAAGGCCCGCTGAGTCGATCATCTTTCGCCAGGCCTTTCGCGTCAGTTCGTAATTCTCTGCGTTCCGGTCCAGCGGATTGCCGTAGATGCCCAGGCTGCTGACGACCGCACCGGAATCGGCCAGGACATCCTTCACCTCGCGGGCAAGCGCTGGGAGATTCACGCCGCCCAGCGTCTGCCAAAAGTTAATCTGAAACGATTCAAACCCATGCGGAATGATCTGCCGGATGTATTCGGCGGTCGCCCCGCCCTTTCCGGCCATGGTGCCGATACGAATGTTATCCTGGGACATTTCCTGTTCCTTTTATAAAAACGGTTACATTGCGCGTACCGGTACGCATCTGCCTTTACATGCGCCAATAAGGTTAACTTGAATCTCTCCTCATTGTCTAGGCAGAACTTGTGGGAGGTCCATCGACTATTTCGCTTGACCGGCAACGCGGGAAGTGATAGAATACAGATGAACACAAATGACGCCGATATGATTCACAGGGAATAGAGGTCTGCTTATGTCCAAAACCGTTACATTGCGATTGCAGGATGATGTCTATGATGCGTTTCGGGAGGCCGCCGAGTCGCAGCGTCGGCCGCTGTCGAACCTTATTGAGACAGCAGCGTTAGCGAAGATTCAGGAACAGCAGTTCACCGACGACGCCGAAATGGCCGAAATTCTTGCCGACGAGAAACTTCTCAAACGTATGAAGGCCGGCTCGGCCGCCGCCCGCCGGCGAAAGGGGCGGTTCGTTGAGTGAGTATCGAATCTTCGAAACGGAACCGTTCACCAAAAACCTCTCTGCTATCGCCCGCGCCGGACAAAAACGGGTAGCCGAGAAACTCCGCAAACATGTCTATCCGCGGCTTCGCGTTCACCCCCACTTCGGCCCGAACATCAAGAAACTCAAAAATTATTCCCCTTCCACGTGGCGATACCGCATCGGCGCGTGGCGGTTCTTCTACGAAATCGACGAAAAAGAGCACATCGTCTTCATGACAGCCGCTGCCCACCGAAGCGCCGCCTATTGATTGCGGATTGAAAAAGATGCGAGCCGGGTGTCGTGGCCGCTGTGTTTGCGGCCACGTGGATTTGCGGACACAAACGTGGTCGCAAAAACCGCGATTACGCCACCCACCTTTATGAGATCGCGATGGCAAGATCTCTGAACGTACGGATATCTCCAAACTCTACCCTTCTCGGGGGGCGTCTTGCGGTGAATCCAATGCCAAAGTACGAGACTCCACCAACCGCTAGGCCCAGCGCAGCAACCGCCAGAAGATGAGGCACCCAATGACACAGAGCAAAACTGACTCCCATCGTCAAGAAACCTATTCCGAATCCGATGACACACACGTCGTACAGCGGCTTGTGCATCTTCATTGGTGGAAGTGCTCCAGGGGCAAGCTTGGATATTGGCCCGAGAAATGCAAGCAGGTGATGTCGGGCGTACTCATCAATGGGCGTTGAGGGAGCAATCTTTGAAACATCTGCTCCTGCATCCTGCAGGATCGACCGGATCGCCAGGAATGTTGCAGCTGGCTTGCAGACTTTGCCAAGAATCCTGATCGGACGGAGCTCCGGCATCGTGGCATTGCGCGATATGAAATTGCATACGTCGCACAACGTTCGTGTGTCGGCGGGTTCAAGTACTCCTCGCCATTCTTCATCCGTGTGTGTCAAGCCCCATGCCTCATTAAGCGCGTGCCCCAACTGCCGCCACTCAAGCAAATCACAGGCATCCCGCCAATCGTCGACAGTAGTGCTAAACGTCAACTTGGCGTCGGGGTCTGCTGCGTCGTCCCACTGACACTGCTGCCTATGGGAGTCGACCAATACTCTCAGAACGTATTCCGAAGTCGCCGGTGTATTGGCAGTTGACGATGTCATGTTCATGCTGACGCTCCCACCATCCCACTTTGCCGAACCACACGAACTGAAACGACTGAGAATTATATCATCTTACCGCTTCTAGGAGAACCTTTAGTCGTAGTCCGGAACGGAGCAACACATAGTGTCCCTACGGGAAGCGGAGTCCCACCTTTTTCTTCAATTGCCGGGTGGCGTGGTCGCGGTGTTTGCGGCCACGTGGACATGCGGGCGTTAACGTGGTCGCAAAAACCGCGACCACGCCACCCATCATGTTTCTGTTTCGAACAGTTTTCCGTTTTCTTCGCGCGGGGTGTACTTGACGCCGAGGTGTTCGTAAGCCTTGATTGTGGCGAGGCGTCCTCTGCGGGTGCGGGCGAGCAGACCGGCCTGGAGGAGGAACGGCTCGACGACATCGACCAGCGTATCGGTCTCTTCGCCGAGCGTGGCTGCGACGGCTTCGATTCCCACAGGCCCGCCGCTGTATGTCTCTATGATGATGCGGAGGAAGTTGCGGTCGAGTTCGTCCAGGCCAAGGGCGTCGATGCCTTCGAGTTTCAATGCAGCATCGACGGCTTCGACAGTCAATCGGCCATCGCATTTGACTTGTGCGTAATCCCGGCAGCGTCGGAGCAGGCGGTTTGCTATCCTCGGCGTTCCGCGCGCCCGTCGGCTCATTGCCGTCAGCGCGTCTGCGTCGCAGGATAACTCCAGCATCCCCGCCGACATTTCAATCCGCTTGAGCAGATCGGCATCGGACCAGAACTCCAGGTGATGGGCGATTCCGAAGCGCGTCCGCAGCGGCGGGGACAGCAGACCCGCGCGAGTCGTCGCGCCGATGAGCGTGAAGGGTTTCAGAGGCAGGTTAATCGTCCGGCTGTGCATACCGGAATCGACCACGAAATCGACCTTGAACTCCTCCATTGCAGGGTAGATGTACTCCTCGACAGCCGGGCTTAGGCGGTGAATCTCGTCGATGAACAGCACGTCGGACGCTTCGAGGTTGG
>DAOVLV010000359.1 GCA_030631085.1 Planctomycetales bacterium
GGCCTGGAGCCTGACGATGAAGCGATCGAACTCTGGCCCAAAGTTACCGACATTCCGGCCGAGCGAGTCCTTGGCGGCTCGATGAAGGATAATTTCTGGGAGATGGGCGAGACCGGGCCTTGCGGACCTTGCACGGAGATACATATCGAGTTGGGCCAGAGCGTCTGCGACGGCTCGCCGCATCCGGGTGTGCCCTGCGCCGTCAGCGTCGAAGGATGCCGGCGGTTCATCGAACTGTGGAACCTGGTGTTCATCCAGTACAACCGCGACGCAACTGGGCATCTTGAACCGCTACCGGCGAAGCACGTCGATACAGGCCTGGGACTGGCGAGAATCTCGGCCGTCCTCCAGGGTAAAACCGATAACTACGCCACCGACATCTTCAGCCCGCTGATGGACTCACTGGCCGAGATGACCGGCGTTCGCTACGGACAGGGCGACGAAACGGACGTAGCCCTGCGTGTTATCGCTGACCACGCCCGCGCGTGCACCTTCGCCATCGCCGACGGAATACTGCCGAGCAACGAGGGACGCGGCTACGTTATCCGCCGCATCCTCCGCCGGGCGGCACGCTTCGGACGAAATCTCAACCAGCACGAACCGTTCATCCATAACCTTGCAGCCGTTATCGCCGAGCAGGTAGGCGATTTCTTCCCCGAAGTCGCTCAACGGGCCGAACAGGTGGACGAGGTAATCCTCGAAGAGGAATCCTCTTTCAATCGTACGCTTGACCGGGGAATCTTAATTTTTGAGCGAAGTATGATAGATGCGATTTGCTGGAAGCTGTCGGATGAGAGAAAAAGTCCTACTTGGGAGGCTGAACGATCTGGTCTGATAAAAAAATCAACCGATGAAGTGCCATGGGTTTTCAAAATAGGTTCTGAGGAGTTTGTGTTGGAAAAGAAAGCCGACACTGCGAATTTCGTTCGCAAGTATTGCAAATCTGCCCCGCAAATATCGGGCCCGACGGCTTTTGAGCTTTATGCAACCTATGGTTTTCCCATCGACCTGACGCAACTGATGGCGTCAGAGCGCGGGCTTTCTGTTGATATCGACGGTTACGAACGAGAAATGGAAAATCACCGGGAGATTTCCCGCGTCCAAAGCACTCTTCTTACCTCGGATTATCAGCAGCCGGGGGGAAAAACAGAGTTCTGCGGGTATAAAGATGAAGAGGTCGAACAGATCGACACACATGTTTTGGCTACTCGGAAGAAAGAAAGAGGCAAGCTGACAAGCCACGTATTGTCAGAGGGTGATGAGGGGATTGTATTTCTCGACAAATCACCGTTCTATGCCGAGGCCGGTGGGCAAGTTGGAGACACTGGAATTATCGAGCAGGATTCAGGTACATTTCGTGTTACTGATACGCGGAAAGAAGTACCCGCTCCTGGAATAGAGAATTACTGTCATTATGGAGTAGTCGAGAAGGGCCAAATACAGATACGTAATAAACCTGTCAGGAGGAGCAAGCCTCCTGGTTCGGGTAAGGAACTTCCGCCTCCTGGTATTTCCGGCGACGCGATAGCGCGTGTTGATAAGGAGCGCAGGCAAGACATTGCGCGCAATCATACAGCCACTCACCTGCTCAACTGGGCATTGCGGAAGGTTCTGGAAGGGAATATCGACCAGGCCGGCAGCGTCGTCGCGCCGGAGAGGTTGCGATTCGACTTTACATACTCAAAAGCAGTAACGGCTGAACAACTCGCCGAGGTCGAACGGCTTGTCAACGGGCGAATCCTCGCCGATGAAGCGATTTTCACGAATGACATTCCGCTCGCCCAGGCCCAAAAGATTCCGGGCGTCCGTGCGGTGTTCGGGGAGAAATATCCCGACCCCGTCCGCGTAGTCAGCGTGGCAGTGGACGATCCGGTCAAGCAAGGCGACGAAAACACGCTGGTGGAGTTCTGCGGCGGGACGCATTTGGAGCGGACCAGCCAGGCGGGATTCTTCAAGATTCTCTCGGAAGAATCGGTCGCCAAGGGCGTCCGTCGGATCACTGCCGTTACCGGCCATCAGGCCGTCCGCCACATCCAGCGGCTTGACGAGGCGGTTTCGTCGGCATCGTCGGCCCTTCGCGTGCCGATTGAGCAGATTTCCGAGCGTATTATCGCGATGCAGTCCGAGATAAAGCAACTCCGCAAGGGCCGGTCGGCCAAACAGGCCGGCGGCGGGCAGTTCAAGCCTGATTTTGTGGTAAAAACGCCCGAAGGCGACGCTCTTATCGGGTCGGTCGATTTTGCCGATGCCGGAGCGATGCGGAAAATCTGCGACGTCCAGCGTCAAAAAGGCGCTGCCGCCATTCTTCTGGGCGGAACGGCGGAAAATAAAGTTATGCTTGTGGCGATGGTCAGCGAATCGCTGGTCAAGACCGGCGGAATAAAGGCCGGCGAATGGGTCAATGCAGCGGCTACTGTTGTCGGTGGAAAAGGCGGTGGAAAACCCACCATGGCACAGGCCGGCGGAAAAGACGCCGGGAAACTCCCCGAAGCATTGAAAGTCGGCGCGGACTGGCTGCAGGGAAAACTCGGATAGGCATGTTCACGCCCTTCACTTCGTTACGGGCGAGAACATGGTACCCATCAAAATACGTCTGGCCTGTTGTGGATAGATGTTTTTTCATTGACAATTCCGCCTCCTGCCTATAGATTCCCCCGACGTTTAGTGGTTTTTTTACGAAGGATTGAAATGCTACCAGCACAAAAATTAAGTCGTTCCCGTACCCGTCAGCGTCGGAGCCACCACGCGATGAGCGGTGTGAACCTGGCCGATTGCCCTCGTTGCAACAAGCCGAAACTACCCCACGCCGCATGCGCCAACTGCGGTTATGTCCGGCCTGGGCTAAGCCTGAAGATTGAGAAAGAGGGCTGAACCGATGCAAATCGGCGTTGATGCCATGGGTGGGGATTTCGCGCCCGCCGGGGTCGTCAAAGGCGCCCTGGAAGCCCGGAGTCTGCTCGGCGACGAC
>DAOVLV010000378.1 GCA_030631085.1 Planctomycetales bacterium
GCATACTGGGGAGCCGGAATCTTCATAGGCTGGGGACCGGGACGATTCGGAACCACCGACGTGCACCGCAGCGGCGATACAGCCAACTATCTCTTCTGCGACGGACACGTTGCTCCAATATCGACCGACGATGATAAACTCAACTCGCCTGATTACTACTACTGGCATCGCGTGAAATAAGAGACGTTGCGGTACTCGGCATTTGGCATTGGCTTTCACCGGGTTTGTGAAGGATATTTGCTGTTTAATTCGACGACTCAATGAAGTCGCAGGATTATAAAGGCAGAACCCGTAACTTTCCTTCGACCACCAATGCCAAATGCCTTACTATTGGAACTCATGCTTCTGCGTGGTATAGTGTATCTCTGGTTTTTATCGGAGATGCACGTTGGACTTGCTTTCAGACCTGAACGAATCACAAAGACGGGCCGTTGCGCACGTTGACGGACCGATGCTTGTACTGGCCGGCGCCGGTAGTGGAAAGACTCGCGTCATCACCCGACGGGTGGCGTACCTCATCAACCAGGGCGCTTCGCCGGGGTCTGTCCTGGCGATTACCTTTACCAACAAGGCCGCCGGCGAAATGAAGCGGCGAATCGAGTCGCTCGGCGTTTCCCGTGGAGCCGTTGTCGGAACCTTCCACTCCTTCTGCTTCCGCCTGTTGCGAGAGTTCGCCGATGCCGCACGCCTGCCGAAAGAATTTTCCATCTATGACAAGAACGACCAGACCCGATGCGTCAAGGACGCCATGAAACGTCTGGAGATTCCCAAAGACCAGTTCGCTCCCGGTGCGGTTCAGTCAGCCATTTCGCGGGCCAAGAATATGCTCGTCGATTCACAGCGCTATGCCGAAGAGGCGGGGGGATTCTTCCAGAAGACCACCGCTCGAATCTATCAACTTTATCAGCGTATATTGGCCGAGAATCACGCCCTGGATTTCGACGACCTCCTCTTTAGAACCGCCTCCCTGATGCGCGACCATCCCGACATCCGGCAACTACTGGGGCAAAGATATCGTTACGTCCTCGTCGATGAATACCAGGACACCAACCACGCCCAGTACCTCATCGCACACGGTATCGCCATGGATCACGAAAACATCTGCGTTACCGGCGACCCCGACCAGAGCATCTATGGCTGGCGCGGCGCGAACATAAACAACATCCTCGAATTCGAGTCCGATTACCCCAACGCCCTGGTCGTCCGCCTGCAGGAAAATTACCGCTCGACCGAGCCGATTCTCTCTGCCGCCGACAGACTGATAGCCCATAACCGACAACGAAAACCCAAGCGTCTTATCTCCACTCGCGGCGGCGGGTCCGACGTCCACGTTATCCGCATGAACGACGAACACGCCGAAGCCGACGAAGTAACGAAAATCGTTACCGCACTGGGTTCCGAAGGCGTCCCCTGCCGGGATATAGCCGTTTTCTATCGCGTCAACGCGCTGAGCCGCCTGCTCGAACAGGCATTCCGTCGGGCGGGCATCGCTTACCAGATTGCCCGCGGCGTCGAGTTCTACAACCGCAAAGAAATCAAAGACGTGCTGGCGTACCTGCGACTGCTTCTCAACCGCGACGACGACCTTGCGTGCCGGCGAATTATCAACGTCCCCGCACGCGGAATCGGCGCAACGACCCTGAACCGACTCGCCGGAGCCGCCGAATCCGCGGGCGTCTCCCTCCTCGCAGCCGCCGGAGACCCGACGGGAGCGGGACTCCCCAAAGCCGCAGCCGCCCGGGTCGCATCCTTCAGCCGACTGATTAACGAACTGTCGGACGAACCCGACAACCCCGTCAGAAAAATCGTCGAACAGGTCGTAACTCGCAGCGGGCTTGAAGCGACAATGAAATCCACAGGCTCCAAACCCGCAAGCGACGAGCAGCGACAGGCGCTTCGCAACATCGAGGAACTGATTTCATCAGCCGCCGAGTTCGACCATGACAATCCCGACGCGACACTGACCGATTACATCAATATGGTCAGCCTCGTCAGCGACGTCGATATGGTCGATTCGGAGTCAGGGGCCGTCACGTTCATGACGCTCCACGCAGCCAAGGGTCTGGAATTCCCGGCGGTGATTATAATCGGATGCGAGGAAGGCATGTTACCGTTCAGCCGCGGCGACGGGAAAGAACGGGATATGGAGGAGGAACGCCGTCTTGCATTTGTCGGGATGACCCGCGCGCAGGACCGCCTGTACCTCACTTCGGTAAAATCCCGTCAGATCAGGGGACAGACGAACCGTCAGGTCGAGTCGCCCTTCCTGGCTGAAATCGGCGACGAATCAATCAGCAGGATCGATAAAACCACGCCCGAAATGCCGTCCTATCGCCCCGCTATCGGCGTAAGGCGCGCCCGCGACGGCTTTTACGAGGACATCGACAATCGCAGGATAATCGAGGCCATGGAGGCGAGCGATTCGGTGCCGGAAGAATTCGCCGGAATAAGCAAGGGCCGGCTCGTTCGCCACGAAAAATTCGGGACGGGAAAGATTCTGGAAATGTCCTACGACGGTACGCGTACCAGGGCGGTTGTGCAGTTCCGCTACGCCGGAAAAAAGACGCTCATCCTCGAATACGCCGGACTGGAACCGGCATAAGCAACGTTACGGGCGGATTCCAAAAACCTGCAACAGGGTCTGTTCGTCCTGGGTAGGTTTAATCCAGCCGGTCCAGGCACAAAGCATCGCGATGGCAAACCCGGCTGCGAATCCCCCGACGTGCCCCCAA
>DAOVLV010000149.1 GCA_030631085.1 Planctomycetales bacterium
GACGACCTGGACGAGATACTTATCAACTACGCCGCCGACGAGTTCAAGAAACTCGAAGGAATCAACCTGCGCGAAGACGCCATGGCCCTCCAGCGCCTCAAAGAGGCGGCGGAGAAGGCCAAGTGCGAACTATCGACGGCAATGGAGGCCAACATCAACCTGCCCTTCATCACCGCCACAGCCGCCGGGCCTAAACACCTGACGATGACGCTGACGCGGGCGAAATTCGAGCAACTCTGCGAGCCGATCTTCGACCGCCTGATCGGACCCTGCAAACAGGCTCTGTCGGACGCGAAACTCACCGCCGGCGACGTTGATGAGGTGCTGCTGGTCGGCGGATCGACACGAATCCCGCGCGTCCGCGAAATTACCAAAGAGATTTTCGGTAAAGACCCGAACCAGTCTATTAATCCCGACGAAGCCGTGGCTATGGGAGCGGCAATACAGGGCGGAATCCTCGGCGGAGAGGTCGAAGAACAGATGGTCCTGCTGGACGTAACGCCGCTGAGCCTGGGCGTCGAGACGCTCGGCGGAGTGATGACCAAACTCATCGAGCGGAATACGACCATCCCGACCGAAAAGAAGGAGATTTTCTCCACCGCCGCTGACAACCAGACCGAGGTAACAATCCACGTCCTCCAGGGCGAACGAGAGTTCTCCGGCGACAACCGCACGCTAGGCCGGTTCAACCTGACCGGAATTCCACCGGCTCCGCGAGGCATCCCGCAGATCGAAGTGGCGTTCAACATCGACGCCAACGGGATCATCAACGTCTCGGCCAAGGACACCGCCACCGGTAAGGAGCAGTCCATAGAGATTAAGGGTTCGTCAGGCCTGAGCGACTCCGAGGTCGAAAAAATGCGTAAAGACGCCGAAGGCCACGCCGAGGAGGACAAGAAACGCCGCGAAGTGGTCGATCTCAAGAACACCGGCGATTCGATGGCATACCAGGCCGAAAAAATGCTCAAGGATCAGGGCGAGAAAGTCTCCGGCGAAGACCGCAGCAACATCGAGTCGGGCGTTTCGCAACTCCGCGAAGCCCTCAAGGGCGACGATGCGTCAGCCATCAAACGTGCGATGGAAAACCTGGAAAAATCTTCGCACAAGGTGGCAGAGGAAATGTACAAGACCGCCGGCGACACCGGAGCAGCCGATGCGCCGCAGGGCGAACCAGCACCGGCAGAAGAAGAAAAGAAACCCGGCGACGACGACGTAATAGACGCCGAATACGACGTGAAAGAATAATCCAATTGCGGATTGCGGATTGTCAAGACCCGCGAGGTGCTGTAATATTACGGCATGCGAAAAATCTCCAAAGATAATGACTTTCCGTTGAGTTACTGTGCCGGCGGGCGCGAGACGCACAAGAGGCTGGAAACGCTTTATGAGCGGCAGGCCCGGAACGTCATTTGTGCCGTCTTTAGAGTTCGCACCTCGGCGCTGGACCGCTTCGCACAGAAGAACCCTTCCGGCTTCTGCGACTACCCCGACCCGAAAGAGCGCATTGCCTTCTGGAACGAGCACCTTCTGGAACGATCCGCCGTCGTGGACGATTTCGTCCCCGTAGCCTATCTCAGCGAGTTCGACCAGGGACTCTACGGCGGACTATTCGGCGGCGAGGTGCGGTTCCTGAGCGATCCGGAAACCGGCTGGATATCCTCGATGATCCCCCCGCTCTTCTCGGACCTGTCCGAAAGCAAAGGCCTGACCTTCGATCCGCAACATCCCTGGTTCCGCCGTTACGTCGAGCAGATGGACATCTTCGCCCGCGCCGCAGACGGGAAGTTCGGAATCAGCCACCTGATCCTTATCGACAGTCTGAATTTCGCATTCGAACTGGTCGGGGCGACTAAGACATACCTTGCCCTGCTGGACGCTCCCGACCAGGTAGCCGAAGCGATAGATTTCGCCTTCGATCTGAACGTCGCCGTCCATGAAGCGTTTTTCGAGCATGCCGGGCTGGTCGCCGGCGGGACGTGCAGCAACATGGCCGGATGGATGCGAGGGCGAGTTGTCTCCGAGAGCGTGGACCCGTTCCACATGATGAGTGTCGATGATTTCGAAAAATGGGGCCGCGGACCGGTCGAACGGATGTTCGGACGATTCGACGGCGGTGTAACGCACATCCACGGCAACGGCCGGCACCTGCTCGAAGCCGTCTCAACGCTGTGCGGACTGAAGGCCATTTATCTCGGTGACGACCATGGCTACGAGCAGGCTTTTTCCGTCCTGCCGGAATTGAAAGAGCGGGTCGGCGACATGCCGCTGGTTCTGGCCGTGGAATACCCGGACTTCTGCGAGGCGTTCGATAAGCACGAACTGACCGGCGGCGTGCTGTACATCGTTACCGACACGCCCGACGCCGAGGCTGCAAACCGACAGATGGACCGGGTAAGAAATTACGAACTATAAATACACGCACTCATCTACACCTGGAGCGGATTAGTATAGTATGCACCAAATGGATCACGTCTGGGAATAAGCCGCCAGGAATTCCGCCGGCGACAGGACTGGAAGGCCGTATCCTCGGTCCCGTGGGGATTGCGCCGCGCATGATAAGTTACTTTTCGTAGCCTTTCATAGTCGCCAGTTCGCGTGGTAGATAAACTTCGCAGGCGTCCGCCCAATTAATCCATTCCCCACTGAGGAATCCGTCGTACCCGTCGGCCTGGAGCAACTGAACCGCCCGGAGGTGGTCGATTATCCCCTCGCCTATCGGCGTCAGACGGACATTGTCGCCGTCGTCGATACCGTCGTGGAAGTGGACATGCCGCACCCACGGTTTGAGCGTCTGGTACGCCTCTTCCATAGTCGCCCCGCCCCGGCGGATCGGGTGCATTATGTCCCAGTTGACGGCAATGGCGGGCGAGTCCACCTGTTTCATAATCCCGGCTACGTCGGCAGGGTTGCACCAGTCGTCGTGTGTTTCCATGCAAACGATTACGCCGCGATCGGCTGCATGGTCGGCGACGGACCGCAGGGCGTGAACGATTTGCCCCGCCGCCTGCTCCCGGGTAACGCCCTCGGGAAGCATGCCTCCGAAAACCCGTAGCCGCGGCGAACCGACATCGGCGGCAAGGTCGATACAAAGCCGCGTTTGCACGATTTGCTCGTCGAGCGTTTCCGGGTCGGCATATTTGCAGGAAGTCGCTATGCACGCCAGAGCCACACCAGCATCGGAAGCCTGCTGCCTTATTTCCTGCCGGGCGTTGGAGTCAGCGTCCAGTTCGATGCCATGCTTGTGCCCGCTTCCGGCCCTCGGCTCGATACCGTCGTAACCAAAACGCTTCGCCAGCGACAGAATCTCGCTGATGTCGAGTTCCGGACAGGAAAAACTCATAAATGAATACTTCACTTTCCGTGCTCCTTCAGTTGGTTTTTTCGGTTTCGCTCGATGGTTATTTTCCCATCGGCTTGAGGCGTGGGATTTTCGTCTTCGGGCCTTTTCGCTCCGTTTTGGTTTTCGGGACTATCTCACCGTCGATGCTAACATTCTCGGCCTTTCCGATGCGATATTTCTCCGGCACCTTTTCGAAACGGTTTTGGAATATGTCGATGTCTCTCGGCATGGTGCCTTTGACGACGATTCCGTTGTGTTTGCCCCAGGTGATGATGATGGCGACGGCCTTGTAGCCCTTGAAGTTTCTAAAAAGGTTTCCTTTTATGATTCCGGCTCCGTCGCGGATGCCGAGTCCCATGCGGATGTTTTCGATGATGTTATTCTCGACGACGAATGTTCCGTCCATTCCGGGGTGCGTGTCGATAACCCAGTGTCGGTGATAATCTGTCGTCTCGTCTCCGTAGAAGCGGTTATGGACCAGTTCCCAGTGTGTCTTTCGGACGTGCGGCTTGTGGACGTATTTACCGAGTTTCTTTGGGCTGGACCAGTCCAGCGCGCCGTTTGAGGCCAGGCAGTGCCTGCAGGGTCCGAAGTCGTTATCGCACATCAGCACGCGCGCGCCGGAATAAAAACTGACTCCGTATCCCAGCCCGTCGCGGATGCAGTGGTGGATGTGGCAGTGGTCGATCTGTCCGCCGCCGCCGGAGAAGTTGATCCCCCGGCAGAGGTCGAAAATCTCGCAATGGTCGATTCGCACGTTCTCGCCGGAGACGGCTATGCCCGTGCTGTGGTCCTTAAGTTTACGGTTCTTCCCCGGCCCTTCCAGGCGGAGCCGGGTTATCCGCACGTTGGGCGTCTTGACACTGAACAGCGCCTTCCTCATGTCCCGGCTGACGCAGAGCGTCTTCGAGCCTGCGCCCACGATGGTAACGCCGGCAGGGACGTTGACTGGCTTCTCGAAAACGTACTTACCGGCGGGGAGGAACACGACCGGAGGAAGGGATTTCTTGTCGGATTTAGAAGATTGGTCGCAGGCGAGTTGAACGGCCTTGTTGGTAAGACTCTTTACGACGATGCGATTTGCGAAGAGTTTTTTCTCTGCCTTGGACGGTGGCACGTCAGGCCCGATCGGTCCGCGAGGACCGGGCTTGATGATTTTTTCCGGTTTGGCGACGGGTATGGTACTGGGAACTTTACCTTTACTTTCGGAAGCGACTTTCGGCGTAACACCGACAGCAACGGATGCGAATAATGCTATGACTGAAAAGACCAGAGTTTTCCTGCAATAATTCATCATGTTTGTTTCTCCTTTGCCTGACTGCGATTCTATCCGGTATTTCCGGCGGTGTCGAACATCGCATACCGGCCTACTATTCCGTAACAGGATGATTTCAGGGTGGCACGGTCAAGTCGAAAACTTGGCCGTGGTGGGCAATAACACGGCCAAGCGTCGCTTGACCGTGCCACCCACCCGGATAATCAGGTGTTACGGAGTACTGCCCGCTCACATACCTTAAACACAATAACCCGCTCCTGGCCACTATGAATGTAAAAAAACTCCGAAGCAACCGGTGGGGGTATCGTCCTTGATGAAGGGTAGCCAGAGTTGCGGCAGAGCCTGTTTGATTCGCTCGTCGAAATCACTCGCAGCCACGAGGTGTTCATCGAGTCGTTTGACGCGGGTAAGATACTTGGGGCGTTTGTTTGGCAGTTGCCTCGCCATCCGGCAGACGATAGGCCTGCCTGCGCGGATCAGGGCGATGATGCCGTCGCGGAGGAATTTTTTATTGGGCTTGCTGAGATTCCGGCTGATTTGGTTGAGAAAATCGTGTAGATTTGACGATAGGTGTTCTATCAGAGCGTGATGTCTAAACATGTTGCACCTCCCTGTGCTGTAACGAGTTACGAAAATCGGATCTATTCCCGTTTATCGTCACACACAGGGGGTGCGCCTTAATTTTTAACTTGCTTCATACCCCTTTGAAAAAAGATCGGGAAGTTTGAGGTTTTTGAGATTGACGAACACAAAGGTTCGTCCCACTATAACCCATCTATAACCCCTGCGGACAAAGGGACGGAGCACTTGGCACGACAACGCGAGTGAAACGGGTCGTCTCTGTCGTAGATACAAACTGTATAACAGGAGATTGAACGATGAGAATTACCATTGCCATCTTTGTTGTTTGTCTGTTTTACCTGACCGGGACGGCTTTCTCGAAGCCTGCCGCCCTGACGCTCGCTGCGAAGGGTCGCGGCGAATACGTCATCGTGGTCGGGGAAAATGCTCC
>DAOVLV010000337.1 GCA_030631085.1 Planctomycetales bacterium
CATCTGAGAATAAATATCCCGCCACAGACCGACGCCGCCTGCGTCAGCCATTTCCTGGGCAAGGTAAAACCAGAATATGCCCTGGACCTGCTTTGTAATCCCGCTGTCCAGCAGGCCTGATTCGGGAATCGTACGCTGCATACTTTCCATAAGTTTGTGCAGCAGCACGGATTCGAAATCCTTGGCCACCTTTTCGGCTTTCTTTACATCAATGTTGTTCTTCAACCCATCCAGGCTTTTCGCCAGGTCCGCACTGTTCGCCGCAAGCGGCATCGCAGTGGATAAATCAACCGGGTTTATCGGAAGAGATAAATCGCCCATGATGTTCCCTTACATTATTTTCAATTTCGCCTGGAGCGCACCGGCCTGACGGAGGGCTTCGAAGATGGAGATCAGGTCTCTTGGCGTAAGCCCCATCGCATTGAGCGCCCTTGCCAATTCGGAAACGGACACCTGACGGGGAACCACGTGGAGTCTGCCTCCCTCCTCACTGGCCGTTACATCAGTCCGGTGCATCTTTTCAGTCGTACCGGTTTTGGAGAACGGCGTCGGTTGGGAGACGAAATCCTTCTCCTGTGTAACGATTGTCAGGTTTCCGTGCGAGATGGCCACCGTTGAGATGCCGACGTTTTCCCCGACGATAATCGTACCGGTTCGCTCGTTTATGACCACCAGCGCAGGCTGATCGACTTTGACGTTCAGCGCGCAGATTTTATCGATAAATCCGGTCAGTTCGCCGCGAGTCAGCGTTTTGGGAACTTCGACTTTAATCGTACCGGCATCGACGGCATTCGAACTGTTCCCAAAGATCGAATTAATGGCTTGGGCGATCTTTTCGGACGTGGTGAAGTCCGGGTTGCGAAGGTTCAGCGTAACGACCCCGTTCTCGACGAAATCGGCGAGTTCTTCGGCTTCCACAGTCGCCCCGCCGGGAATAAGCCCGACAGTTGGATGATTTTTCGCTACGGAGGCCGATTGTCCCGTGGCAGCGAACCCGCTGACTAATATCGCTCCCTGCGCGACGGCATAAACCTGCTTGTCAGCACCCATCAGAGGCGTCATCAGAAGCGTCCCGCCCTGGAGGCTGGTCGTATCGCCGATTGCCGAAACCGTAACGGTCATCCTGCTGCCCTTGCGTGCGAACGGTAAAAGTTCAGCCGTTACTATCACGCTGGCAATGTTCTTGCTGGCAACGTCTTTTGGTTCCAGGACCAGGCCTGATTTTCGGAGTATGCTCGCCAGCGCCCGTTGGGAGGCAGGCGAACCGTCGCCCGTACCGTTAAGCCCGACCACCAACCCGTAACCAAGCAGCGGGTTGCTTCGGACGCCCTGAATATCGACGATGTCTTTTATCCGCTCTGCCCGCGTAGGCAGGGCGAACAGCAGCAGCATGATAACTATTCCCGTTAGAATACGTCGCATAAGTCTATCCTTCCATCAGGCCCGATTAGAACGGGTTCAGCAGATTGAGAATTCGCCCGAACCAGCCCGGTTTGGTGAAGCGTTTTTCGCGATAACCGTCCTTGAATGCGATCTTGAATTCAGCCACTTTGTCGCTGCGAACCGTGTTGGCGAAGGTAATATCGCTGGTGCGGACCACGCCGCTGACCTGGACGACCTGTTTGTCGTCATCGACCTTGCGCTCCCTCGTACCGACGACAACCAGGTTCCCGTTCGGAAGCACGTCGGCGACGGTAACGGTTATCTGGTCGATCATCTTCCGCTCGTTACCATAATCGGCCTTTCCGTCGAACTTGTTGTCGGCGCTCATGTCCACGTCCGCTCTGGTAAGTTTGAACATCCCGCCCGTAGCAGTGTTGATTGCACTCATCAAAGGCACGTTCGTCTTGACGCCGGTCTTGCGGGAGGAACTCTTTTCCAGGTTCCGTTCGGACTTGTTGTCGATCGTAGTACGCTCGTCGATGATAATCGTCAGGATGTCCCCGATCCTGCTGGCTGTATCGTCGGCGTGTAATGGTTTGGGCGACTTCGCCTTGGCCCAGATGGAACCTGCCCATGCAACACCCGTCAAAAGCAGAATCGAAAAAACCGCCGTGGTAATTAAACGTGTAGTCTTCATAATTTTACCTCTTTCCATAAATTGGCCTGACGGTACCGTCGAAGGCCACCCTTGCTGTAACAATTCGCTTGCTGTCGGTGTTTCGGACCTTAATCAATTCGCCTACCCGTCCGTCCGACATGGCCTTTCCGACGCCCGCTACCACAAACCCAAGCCCGACAATCTTCATCTGAACGGTCTGGTTGCGGCGGATAACAAGGGCGGGTTTCGGCGTCTTCATGAGTCCGGGGCGAATAACCGCCCCTGCCCGTATATCGCGCGAGGCCATCAGTCCAAAGGGACTTGTCCACTCGCGAGCCGGTTTCCGATCAACGCTGACAATCCTGATGACGGTGTTCGCCTTCGTGAACGTCTCGCCCGAAGTGATGTTTTTAATCGCGACTGCCTGTCGCACGCGATAGACCGGCTTGAAGAGTATTTTCGCCCGTCCGAGTTCGCGTTTTTTGGAACCGACGGCTGCGACTATAACTTCTATATACCTTTTGGACTTCGCCTTACCGATATGGGGTATGAGTCGGATGTTATCGGCGGATGTAACTTTCAGGTCTTTGGGTTGACGGACGAGTTTCCATGAACACCCATCCGGCCCCGGACGGGTCTTTTTCAGGAACGCCTCAGCCGACTTGATTAGCCTGGTCGCTCCGAAGGTCGTTTCGTCGAGCGTGACGACGACTTTCCTGGCCCCTGTAATCCGAATCATCCTTGGGCCAATGCCGGCAGTAGCGAGACGGGAGAGGATCGTTCGTCGGTCGATGGTAATCTTCTCGCCGGAGAACGGCAGTCGGCCCATTTTGATATCCGAAACCTTTTTGCAGAGTTTCGCGTCGCTTCCGCGAATTACGCTGATTCGCCCCATGTTCAGCGACTCTCCGCGAACACGCACCGTTCGGGGAAGGTGCATCCGGAGAGCCGGGGCTTTCTTCGGCGAAGCCGGACATACATCCCAAAGCAGCAATACTCCAAGCAGAAGACTGGCTGATTTGCGTATCATTGCGTCTCCTATGCGATCAGACGATTCGCGGTGGTAAGCATCTCGTCGCCGGCTTTTATCGCCCGCGAGTTGATTTCATAGGCCCGTTGGG
>DAOVLV010000264.1 GCA_030631085.1 Planctomycetales bacterium
CAACTCGTGCATCTTGGGGGCCTTGGGTTCATCCTTGTCTTTCTTGCGAAGGTGGATGGCGGTTGCGCCGGTAACGCCGCAGACAATGCCCTTAGCGGTGTGGATGTTGACCCGCTTGCCGCGAACCAGGGCAGGGTCCACGCCGCCGATCCGCTGAAAATAGATGAATCCCTTCTCGTCGATGTGCTTGACCATCAGACCGATCTCGTCGGCGTGCCCGTCGAGCATGATCTTCGGGTCGCCGTCGGGATTCAGCACAGCCACCGCGTTGCCGTAAGCGTCGGTGCGAACCTCGTCGGCGAATTTCCGGGCGTACTCGCACCATATTCTCTGTCCGCGAGACTCATAGCCGGACGGGCTGGGAGTGGTCAGCAATTTCTTCAGGAACTCAAGCGATTCTTCACGCATTTGTTTTTCTCCTCGGCACAATGTCTTAATCGTCGGAGCATACTATGTAATCAGTACCGTTTTGTCGAGAATTAAGAGGAATTGGGCGTTTTATTTTCCTTCTTGACCGTTACGCCTGCAGGTGTTAAACTCCTGCCCCGTCGTAGGTTTTATACCAGAGTTAAGATTCCACCTTTTGACTGGAAGGGTGCAAAAATGTTTAAAACGCCTGCCGAAGTGGTTGATTTTATTCGTAATAAGGAAGTTCCAATACCCGGGACCGATCAGACCGGAAAGATCGAGTTTGTGGACCTGCGGTTTCTGGATTTTCCGGGCCTGTGGCAACACCTGACGGTTCCGGTGAGTGAACTGACCGAAGAGAGTTTCACCGCCGGTTTCGGTTTCGACGGTTCGAGCCTCCGTGGCTGGCAGGCGATTAACGAGTCCGACATGCTCATCGTGCCCGTAGCCGATACGGCAGTGGTCGATCCGTTCATGGCGCGCCCGACACTGATGTTAATCTGCAACGTCAAAAGCCCCATCGACTTCAAGGAATATAGCCGGGACCCGAGGTCCATCGGTCGCAAGTGCGAGGCGTATCTGGCCCAAAGCGGTATCGCCGACACAGCCTGCTTCGGCCCCGAGCCGGAGTTTTTCATCTTCGACCACGCCCGATACGACCAGACCGTCAACGGCGCGCATTACTACGTGGACAGCGCAGAAGGCGTCTGGAACCGAGGCGACGATAATCCCGACAACCTGGGCCATAAGGTTCGCCTTAAGGAAGGATACTTTCCGCTTCCTCCGACCGACCAAGGTCAGGACATCCGTTCGGAAATGATGGCAGTTCTTCAACAGTGCGGAATCGCCGTCGAAGCCCATCATCACGAGGTCGCCACCGGCGGCCAGGCCGAGATCGATATGCTCTTCGACACGCTTGTGAACATGTCCGACAAGGTGATGCTGTATAAGTATGTCACCAAGAACGTGGCTGCATGGTTCGGAAAGACCGTTACCTTCATGCCCAAGCCGCTCTTCCAGGATAACGGTTCGGGTATGCACATACACTTTTCCTTGTGGAAGGGCGACACGCCGCTCTTCGCCGGAGACGGATACGCCGGGTTCTCAAAGATGGGAATGCACGCCATCGGCGGCATCCTCAAACACGCCTCGTCGCTGTTGGCCTTTACCAACCCGACGACCAACAGTTACAAGCGACTCGTTCCGGGATACGAAGCGCCGGTGAACATGGTCTATTCCAGCCGGAACCGCTCCGCCGCAATACGCATACCGACTTACAGCGAAAATCCAAGGACCAAGCGTCTGGAGTTCCGCTGCCCGGACAGCAGTTGCAATCCGTACCTGGCGTTCTCTGCCATGACGATGGCTGCCATCGATGGAATCAAAAACGAGATCGACCCCGGCGACCCCATTGATAAGGACATCTACCACCTCAGCGCCGAGGAGTACGCCAAAATCGCCTCGGCTCCGGTCGATCTGGACGCCGCCCTCAATGCACTGGAAGCAGACCATAAATACCTGCTGGAAGGCGACGTTTTCACCGACGACGTGATTTATTATTGGATGAAGTACAAACGCGAGAACGAGGTCGATGCGCTGCGCCAAAGGCCTCACCCGTTCGAATTCTGCATGTATTTTGATTTGTAAATGTAGGCTGGGCCGTTAGGCCCACCTTTATCTTCTTTCGGCGGTAGAAGGTGGGCCTTCGGCTCTTCTTAAGGCAATTGGCGTTTCAGGAATGCTGCCTGGTCTTCGAGGTCTTTTATCTGATCCGCCAGGATACTGTCAGCTTGGGGATCGACTGACTCCTCACGCCGTTGGTTCAGTTCCTTGATTTCCAGCATCAGCCGCTCTATCTGTCCCTTGACGTCGGCTTCGGGATTAAACTCTTTCGACATTCTTGTTACTCCGATATTTTCGCGTACACGATACTTCGTATTGCCGAGGCTTTTCGCTACGCCCCGGCATATCTATCACCACATTTATTATATCGCAAATCCCCGTCAATTTCTCCACCCTCTCCATTCATAAAATGTGCTTTTTGACAATTTCATCCTGAAAGGATAACCTATCTCGCGTGGATAAAACACTGGACAATTTCCGGGCGGATATTCTCGTTGTGGATGATGAGGTTCATCACGCCGAAGCCGTAGCTGAAGGACTGGCGCGACTGAAACACAATGTGCAGATGGTGCACTCAGGCCCCGAAGCCATTACCCGCCTGAAAAAAGAACACTTCGACGTAATCGTTACCGATCTGGTAATGGGCGACGAGAAGGCGGGTCTGGCCGTCCTGTCGGCTGCGAGAAAACACTCTCCCGGAACCGAGGTTATCCTTGTTACAGGGCACTCGGCTGTGGATACCTGCCGGACGGCGCTTCAGGAAGGCGCGTGCGATTATATCGAGAAGCCGTTGAACCTCGACGAACTTCGCGTCGTCGTTCAGCGAGCGGCGGAGCGTACAGCCCGGCAGCGTCTCATCCGCGAACTCCGCGAACACATGGACAAGCATTACGGATTCGACGGTATTATCGGGCACTCGTCCGGAATGGTTCACATCCTTGAGACCGTCCGCCGGGTTGCCCGGTCGAATCTTCCGGTGCTGGTGCAGGGCGAGTCGGGCACGGGCAAGGAACTTATCGCTTACGCGATTCACAACAATTCACGTCGGAAGAACGGGCGATTCGTGGCTTTGAACTGCGCGGGGCTTAGCGAGACGCTTCTGGAGGACGAACTCTTCGGGCACGTCAAGGGCGCGTACACCGGCGCGACAGCCGACCGCAAGGGACGATTCGAATACGCCGACGGCGGGACAATTTTTCTCGACGAAGTCGGCGACATGCCCGCAGCCATGCAGGCGAAACTGCTGCGAGTGCTGGAGAACGGCGAAGTCGTCCGCGTCGGGTCGAACAAACCGTTGCACGTGGACGTTCGCATCGTCAGCGCAACCAACACTAATCTCGAAGAACGGGTACAGGAAAAACGTTTCCGCGAGGACCTGTACTTCCGCCTTGCCGGTATAACCATCAAAATTCCGCCGCTGAGGGATCGGATCGAGGACATCCCGCAACTGATTGAGCACTTCGTCAAACTCGCAAACGACGCCCACGACACGAAGGTGGCCGGCATTTCATCGGAGGCCCAACGGATATTGATGGGATTCGACTGGCCCGGAAATGTGCGCCAATTGCGCAACGTCGTCGAGAACATGGTCGTCCTGGCCTTTGACGGGAAAATTTCCGTCGAGGACTTACCGGCTGAACTGCGCGGGACCGCCCGGGCCGGCGAAGAGCAAACAACTTCGCTGGTCGGAGTCAGTATCTCCGAAGCCGAGAAGCAACTCATCAGCAACACGCTTAAGATGGTGGTCGGTAACCGCTCCCAAGCCGCTAAAATCCTCGGCATCGGCGAGCGGACGCTATATCGGAAGATTAAGGAATATGGACTTGGTTAAGTAGTCAGTAGCCCGTAGTCAGTCGTCGGGAAAAACAAATTATTTCGACTGACTACCGGCCTATCGCTAGCCGCGACCGGAAGGAAGCGGTTTTTTTGACGCCCATTAAAGGAAGATTGAAGGTGGGCCTGCGATTCGCTCCGGCCCAGCCTAC
>DAOVLV010000388.1 GCA_030631085.1 Planctomycetales bacterium
CCTGCCGCAACGCTATTGACTTACCGTCGGGCTGATGCGAAAATCAACATGGCAATCGGGTCCCCGTAGCCCAATTGGACAGAGCGTCGGCCTCCGAAGCCGAAGGTTACAGGTTCGAATCCTGTCGGGGATGGTGCGACGGTAATTACGATATGCAGGAGCAGGCGAAAATGAAGAAAATTATTATGTTGGCGGCTTTGGCGTTTCTGGCGGTTTCAGGATGTGCCGACCCGTACGCGAGATATAAATTAGGTCCTGCCCGCGACGCAGTGACCGGTAGCATCGACGCGATGGGCGGCATTGGCAGATGGCGGTCGGTCGGTTCCATTGAAGCGATCGCCGTTGTCAGCATTTACGATGATACCGGCAAAGCCATGATTAACGAACAGCACCAGGTTATCAAACTGAAAAAGGACGTCATCCTTGCTTCGGCGCGAACGGCAGAGGGAAGTTGGACGGCGGCGGTTGACGGAGACGGGGATTCAAAATTCAAGTCGAAGGGTTTTGTCGAGTCGTCTGGAAGAAAGGCGGCTTTGGTCGAATCGTTACGGACTATTCTGCACCGTGTTCGCGGGCCTGTGAATCTCTGCGGCGGCGGCGAAAAGGCTACCGGTAGCGGGCGGGTGCGAATTAGCGGCATGGATTTGATCCGCGTTCCGGTCAAAGGCGGCGATGCCGACGTGAAGGCGTATTACTTCGATGCCCAGACGCATTCGCTGAAACTGGTAACGGCTGGGGCGGATGAAGCCGGCGGCGAGGGGACCGTAACAGTCTATACCTGGAAAATGCACCCCAACGGCATGGCGTTTCCTGAGAAAATTTCGGTTACGAAAATAGGCAAACATGTGCTTGTCGGAGACGAACCGGTGCTGGAAGTGAATTACCGGAAAGTGGAATGGTAAAATAAAAGCATACAAAAAGAGAAATTCACCGCAGAGAACACAGAGATAGCAGAGAACAAATGAAAAAACTTTTTTGTTTCTTTTTTCTGCGTTCTCTGCGTTCTCTGCGATGAATCTTGTTGTTGCTGTTTATAATATATAATAAAGAGATTCGCTAGGGGCGTCCTTACGGACTGAGAATGACCCTTGGAACCTGACCGGCGAATGCTCGCCTAGGCGAGCGTGAACTGCGTAGGGAAGCGAGTCGGCGCGTGTTTAAGTAAGCAAGATACTCACCGGCCGCTTCAACGATCTGGAGCGGCTTTGCTTTTGCGCCGCCGGAAAGAGAATGGAGTTTCAAAGATGCCGACACAATATGAACAGGCCGTTGCTGGCGAGACTACGCCGGAAATTGAGCGAGTCGCCCAGCGAGAGCACCTCGATACAGAAGAAGTTCGCGCCGAGGTCGCTGCAGGTCGGCTCGTAATCCCCGCCAATCGGCTCCACCTCGCCGGTTGTAACGAGACGGGCGTCAAACTCGACCCGATCGGTATCGGAAGGTCAGCCACTGTCAAGATTAACGCCAATATCGGGGCTTCGCCCGACAGTTCCTGCCAGGAGTTGGAATTGATGAAGTTGCAATGGGCGGTCCGATACGGAGCCGATGCCGTCATGGACCTCTCCACCGGCGGAGACCTGGACGAAATCCGCACGCACCTGATTGCGAATTCGACAGTTCCTATCGGTACGGTCCCGATATATTCGATGATAGCCGGAAGGGACATCGAAGAGCTGACCTGCGAGCAGATGCTGGCGACTATTGAAAAACAGGCCAGGCAGGGCGTTGATTTCTTTACCATTCATGCCGGCCTGCTGCGAGAGCATCTGGACCTCGTCAGGCCTCGGAAGATGGGCATTGTCTCGCGTGGGGGGAGTCTGCTGGCCAAGTGGATGTTGCATCACAACCGTCAGAACCCGCTCTACGAGATGTTCGACGAGATTTCCGCCATCTGCCGCGAGTACGACGTAGCGTATTCGCTGGGGGACGGCCTGCGCCCCGGATGCCTTGCCGATGCTTCGGATGACGCCCAATTCGCCGAATTGGCGACGCTTGGCGAACTGGTGGCCCGGGCGCGTGCTTCCGGCGTGCAGTGCATGGTCGAGGGGCCTGGGCATATTCCGTTCGACCAGATAGAAATGAACATGAAGCGGCAGGAGCAACTCTGCGACGGCGCGCCGTTCTACGTTCTAGGCCCCATCGTTACCGACATTTTCCCCGGCTACGATCATATCACCTCTGCAATTGGCGCAACTATGGCGGCTTATTACGGTGCGTCATTTTTGTGCTATGTTACGCCGGCAGAGCACCTTACGCTCCCGACGCCCGAAGACGTCCGTACCGGCTGCATTGCTTACAGAATAGCCGCTCATGCCGCCGACATCGCCCATCGCAGGCCCGGCTCGCGTGATCGCGACGACGCCATTTCCGACGCACGGGCAGAACTCGACTGGGCGAAGCAGTTTGAATTGGCGTTCGACGGCGAGGCTGCAAAGGAAATACACCACAGAGACATGCCCGCGGATGAAGATTACTGTGCGATGTGCGGGAAACGGTGGTGTGCGGTAAGACTCTCGCGCGAGGTGAAGGACGCACTGGAGAAGAAGTGAATCTGTTATCCATGTAGTCGGTTGCACACCCGTCGGGTTAATTGGGAAAATTGCCGATTA
>DAOVLV010000244.1 GCA_030631085.1 Planctomycetales bacterium
CCATGGACGGTTACGCCACGGTCGATGAGATATTTGGTGATATTCGGAAGTTTGCCTGCTTTCTGGAGTGAACCGAAGGCCTCGATGTCCACCCCATCAACCCAGAACACCAGCCCCATTTTTTCCGGCACGACGGTATCGCGTGCAAGCTCAACCCGTGGCGGCGCATCGGCAACGCACGAGAGGAGTCCCATCCCCGCCGCTATCAGTAGCAGACACAATATTTTAGAAATCTTCGACGCCATATGATCTTTCAGTGAGGGGTATATTACTCGAACCGGTGTTGTCGATAAAGCCCCGTCCTCTACATCTCGGACAACTCGATTACCCCGGCCACCAGTTTGTAGCACTTCTGGTTCCTTGAATTTTCCGGGAACGGCATACCGAGACTGATTGTCATAATACAGTCCAGACACAACAGATTCACTTTTTTGATTTTTTCTTCGATAATCGGGTCCGTTACCACCAGGTCATATATCAGCCCCCATCCACGTTGAAACTTTGCGCGGCATTGCGGGTTGCCGCGAGACGATTTGGTCGCGTAGAACTTTACCTGCCCGCAATGAACGAGTTGCAGGGACTCCCGCAATTCTTTCGGAAATTTCTGCAACTCGCGCCAAGCTACACAATCGTGTTTGTTGTGCAGGATGAATTGCGTGAGGCTGCAATGTTCGAGAACGTCATCCGGTTTTGCTTGTCCGGCCTTTTGCCATGCGCCTGTGGCAAGCGACCTGTTCTCCGGCTGGAAACCGTAGTCCGGGCCTGATTCCTGCAACGGTATTTCCAGAATATCCAACAGTTCAGGTTCAGCGCCCCGGATGAGCCGCATTGCCGGAGTAATAGCGCCGTCTGGGAGCGTTGAAATCGGCCTAATCCACTTTCCCGTAACCTGTTTAATTCCCGCTATGCAACTGTTCCCGTGCTTACGGGAGTTGGCAAGGCAGATTATTCCGGCCATGCTCCGAAGCCTTTCCTTGATCTGTTTATAAGTGGCGTACTTTGACGTTTTCCCATTTCTGCTGAAGGTATTCCGCGACGAGTCTTCGGTGGCAGTTGTCCGCCGTCGGTTCGCTGCACAGCAGACACGCCATGTTCATCTGCTCGGGGGTAACGATTTTTTCGATAGACCGCTCCTGTATAAGCAAGGAGAAGCGGCGCTCATATTCTTCCCAATCGATCTCTTTTTTTCGATATGCGTTCAGAATGTCTTTGGTCGGCGCGAGGTCCGGCAGGTGGATGTATCTTATGTTCGCAATCACTTCCAGAAAATATTCCAGGTCGGGCTTTTTGGTGAATCCCGCCAACTGGGAAACATTGTTCAATCGCACGTCCACGACGAGTTTAACCCCCGAATCTCGCAATTTCGAAAAGAACTCACTGGCGCTCTTCCCGGCGAACCCGATTGTAAAAATGATTGTTTCGGACGTGGGTTGGGATTTTCTTTTACTCATCTGCCGACCCCACAAGCGCACCGGACTGGTGGGCAATCTTTTCCGATTGCTTATCGTAGGCCCGCTCAATCAATTCCGCATCCGTCAGATCAGGCTCGAACAGTGTGCGTTCGATTCCCGCCTGCTTTACCAATCTGCGCTCGGTCTGGTTGTGATTTTCAATACTTCCGTCAGACAGGATGTGTCGGATAGATAATTTATACTGATGGAGATTTCGGCAGAGAAGGATCGTCCTGTGGCAATCCAGCGGGTCTTTTTCAGCGCACATCAAAGCGACGCGATGTTTTTCCGTGGCTTCGACCAGTCGGCTCAGGCCGTCCCGGAAATCGGGCGTTTCCGAAATCTTTTGGAAACTTATTTGACCGTTCACGAGACAGGCCGACCCCTGCGGCCGAGCGCCCAGTTCAGCGCCGAAGAAAAGATATTCGATCCGGGCCAGTCGTAACGCCGCTGCAAGTTGGTCCTTGTTGAACCACGGACAATACCGGCTGTACGGGGCTGAACGCACGTCGGCAACAGCGGTAATGCCATGCTGTTTCAACAGAGCGATAAACTCGTCAATCGAATGGTTCGAGTGGCCGATGGTGTATAGTATTTTTTGTGCGGAATCGCTCATTTTTTCGATTTTACAGAAAAAAGGTGGGACTGCGCTTCGCTTCGTCCCAGCCTACCGTTATTCTTTTCCGTTTGCCAGGTCGATGAGTTTTGCGAGTTGTTCTGCGAGGCCTTCGTCGATTAGTTTGCGGATGCGGTCGGCTGGGTAGAATACTTCGAGCATGAACGTTCCGTCGTATCCGATGTTGTGCATTGCGCGGGCCATCGCTTCGGCGTCAATCGTTCCGCAAGTTATCATCTCGTGATCGTCGCCTTTGCCCGAATTATCGGAAATGTGCGCGTATATCATTGTACTGCCGGCTGCAACGATGGCTGCGACCGGATCGCCGACCATGTTGGCGTGTCCGCAATCGAAGCACATCCCGGTATTGGCTGCGTTCACTTCGGTCAGAATGCCGGCCAGTTCTGCGACGTCCGATCCGATGGCGTGGTAGGATGGCATGTTCTCGAAGGCAAACCTGATACCGGCGTCGGTTCCGAACGCGCCCAATTCGGCGATGGATTTTTTCAGTTGTCCGATTCGGCAGGCTCGCTCTTCGGGCGGGATGCCGTTCTCTCGGATGGTCGCGCAGTGTACTACGACCAGTTTCCCGCCGAGCGCGTCGGCCAGTTCGGCTTCTCGTTTGAAGGTATCGACCGCGAAGAGTCTGGCCTGTTCGTCCGGAGCCGACGGGTCGAACTGTTCACCGAATATCCCATGCAAACTATCGCAGGGCATACCGCCGGCGGCGATGGCGTCGCGCATCTGTTCGAGGGAGACCTGCTTCTCCTGGTTGCGATACGCCTGAACGACCTCGCAGCCTAGTTGTCGATAACATCCCAACCATTCCGGCGGGTCAAATTCATCGAACCCGATTGCCGCTATTGTGCCTAATCTAACCATCTTTGGCTTCACCTCAACCGCTATGACACGAGGTACCTTCTTTCAGAAAATCCGAAATACGAATCTCGAAATACGAAATACGAAACAAATTCAAAATCCTAAATTCAAATGTTCTAAACAAGTGCATCAATATCTAATTGGGGCATCAGCCGTGTTTTGAGAATTTGAATTTTGGTCATTCGATATTGTTTCGTATTTCGAGATTCGTATTTCGGATTTCAACGCTTTACTGTTCAAACATTATTTCTCGCCTAATTTTTCTCTTATCAATTCCGCTCTTGCCTCGCCTCGTTCCGACGGCGACATGCTCCGACCCAGGTGCATTTGGAGATGTGCCGGCTGGGTCAGCAGCGACAATTTGTTGAGCGTTTCGACCGTTATATCACTAATTATATTCAGGCTCAATCCCAATCGCAGTTGGCTTATAAGGTACAGCACTTCCTCGGAAGAGATTAGCCTCGCCGATTTCATTACGGCTTGTGCCCGACAGACGCGGTCTTCCAGAGCGGCCCGACGATTCTCCAGCAACGCCGCCCGTGCGCTGCGTTCGTAATCAACGATGCCCGGAACGATCTGCTCCCTGAAATCATTGACGATCTGCTCTTCGCTTTTTCCGAGCGTGGTCTGGTTGGAGACCTGGAACAGGTCGCCGATTGCCTCGGTCCCCTCACCGTAAAGCCCGCGCACGGCAAGGTGCATGTCGCGCGCCGACCGAAGAACCTTCTCTATCTGACCGGTCATCTTCAATGCCGGAAGATGCAACATTACGCTGACGCGCAGGGCCGTTCCGACATTCGTCGGACAGGCCGTCAGGTATCCGAATCGGCTTGAAAAGGCAAACGTCAGATGCTCTTCCAACTTCTCATCGAGTCGGCAGATGCGCTCGTAGCATTTTTCCAGTTGCAGGTCGCCGGCGAGGACCTGCATACGGAGGTGGTCTTCCTCGTTGACCATAACGGCGACGGTTTCGTCGGGCGCAAAGGCCACTCCGCGAGGTCCGTTCCCTTCGGCGTGCTGGCGCGAGATGAGGTGTCGCTCGACCAGCAGTTGGCTTTCGAGCGGGTCGGCCTCGGCGATATCGACGTAAAACGCCCCTTCACCCAGAGCGCCGCCGGTCAGCACCGTGCGAAGCCGTTCGGAAATCTCGCGGACCTGCCTCTCGCTGCACCGGCTCAGAAACGACATCCCCGCGAGATTCCTCGCAAGGCGAACGCGGGAGGAGATTACGACGTCGGAGAATTGCCCAAGGGACTTCTGCCAGTGCGCCAGGTGTTGCGATAGGTCCGCAAAGTTCAC
>DAOVLV010000039.1 GCA_030631085.1 Planctomycetales bacterium
AAAAGCCCGGGAAAGGGACGTACAAGTGCCGCAAATGCGGGACAACTGTAACACTTGATGATGACAGCGATACACTTCCTCCCTGCCCAAAATGCAACGGTACCGAATTCGACAAGATTTCGTAACCATAAAGTCGTAGCCTGCACTATCCGACAGCCACCGGTTCACGTTGCTCGCTTGCGGCGGCGGCTGTTGCCAGAGGCTTCAAAATACGGGGTGTAACGAAACGGCACAAGGCTGGGACAATTCGATTCCCGAACCAATTATTCTTCTCGTAGAACGTCGGTGGTTCGTAGGTCCAGCCAGCGGCAAGCCGCTTCTCCTCCTTGCGAATCTTCCGCAATACGTATCGCCCACCAATGGCTGAAAAAAATCGCGATTTGAGTCCGAACTCGCGATGAAGGTCCTTCAGGATGGCAGACATTTTCGCACGTATCGCGGTATTCCTGCGGTAGTAAAGCCCGATGCCCTTAATCGCCGCAGAAAACGCCGTCCCCAACTCCCTGGCCTCCAATGCATAACGACGCCGGATCCGCAGGTTCGGATGATTCTTGTAGCGTTTCCAGCCGGCCAGCGTCGTTCGCACGATTCTCGCCACGCTTGGGCCGTTGACTTCGAAGTCTCGCTCGAACGCCCGCCGAAGGAACTCGCCTTCCTGCCCGCCGGTAATATGGGTATGATGGTAGTTGAACATCAACTGCCCGTGAATGTCGGCCTCGTCATACTCGCGGGGGTGCTTCATTTTGCCCAAGGCCAACAGTTCCTCATGAAGCGGCGTTCCGGGAATGGGTGTGTAGAGCATAAACTGGTGGAAGTCGGTATCGTGCCGGACGGCATAATCGATTGCCTGGTCGATGTTCTCGGGCGTATGCTCTTCCATCCCGATGATGCTCGAACCGAGCACGCGAATACCGTGCGATTGCAGTTCGCTTACCAGTTTCAGCGTGTCGATACCGTTTAGCTTGGCATATTTGCTGTCCTGGCCCTCCATGCCCATCCAGACCCAGGATATCCCCAGCCCCGCAATCTGCTCAAAGGTGTACGAACGCAGCACGTTGGCGGAACTGAAAACGTACAGCGCCCACGCTTTGTCGTGGAGTTCCATCAACTCCAGCAGCCGAAGCGCCCGTTTGCGGTGCAGCAGGAAGTTCTCGTCCATAATGAAGAAAGATTGAACCTTCATCGCCTCTTCGATCTGGCACATCACGTCGAACAACTCATCGCCGGTTTCATAAAAATTAATGAATTTCCCCTTACCGCCGAACATTGCCGACGTGGAGCAGAAGTTGCATCCTAAAGGACATCCGACCGACGGGATAATGGTGGCCGCTACGTCGCCGGGCTTCTCCTTGAGGGTCACGCCCATGTTCCGCGTCCCGATTCCTGAATGGATCATTGGATGCCGAATGGGTCGATCCTCATCTTCCACCAGATATCGGCGGAACCATCGCACTCCTTCGCCCCTGACGATAATGTCGGCATCGATCCGAGCGTCGAGGTCCGGCATATTGGCGATGTGCCCTCCGACGACGATCGTCGCGTCCGGCAGATATTGCCGCACCAACTCGCACATTTTCCGAACCTTGAGAATGTTTGGAATAATGCTGCTTATCCCGACAATGTCGTAGCGGTTGTCGCGGATCTCCTGGACGAAGCGGTCGAGTCTCGGGAAGTCCAGCAGCACGCAAGGGGCCTTGATGTTCGCCTGAATGAGCATCAGCCCCCAACTACGGTGAAACATTCGCAATGAGAACGGTCCCTGAACTCTGGTAACCTGGTTGTGGTACAACTCCATCGGGTTCATCGTCCGGCTGCCGTACTCGTCGTCCTGTGCGTAGGGGCCAAACACGCTGCTCAACAGGACCTTCGCCCTGGAGGCAAGCGGATGCACTGGATGGGGTGGCTGGCGAGTTTCTCTTTCTGCTTCAATGACGTTAGCGTTTTGTATCACTTAATCTCTTTCCTGCATTACCATTAATGGTCCTTATGCGTCGATCGGCTATCTCGGTGAGCAACACACACTTTGACTCGTTACCGAGTAATCCGATGATTATACCCGACCCGGACGAAAAGGAAGAGAAAAGTTACGTGAGGACATCTAATCGAGCAGGCAAGTCAGTATTGCGAGGTTCAGAATTACCAGGGGGCGGTTGGGATTTTCGAGCGAGCCGTTCGGCCCGGTTTACTCGGCGAGCGTGTACGATAATTCTTCTCAACAAACTCATCGATCATCACAAAGGATTTCTCCAGTTTGCTCCGACGGTCTGCGAGTTTCTTGATTTGGGCCTGGACCTTCGGAAGTATCCCATTCCGGCGCGAATAAGAGGTTAGCATCGCACCCCACTCGTAATTGGTTACATAAAGTCGCTTCGATGTCTTCCGGACTTTGTTGACGACTGCCTTCCTCTGGGTCAGTGTCATGAATTTATGTTTAGGCCAGAATTTTCGCTTGCGGAGTTTTTCGACTCGCTTGATGCTTTTTTTGCAGGGTGAATCGACCACCTGTTCGTATCGTTTGATGAATGCGTTGATGACCGGAACGGCCTTTGCGTTGGCCTGCCTGGACTGGTGCGTCCTGACAACGTCTATTATCCGAAGCGACTTAATCAGCTCGGTCGTAAGGCGATCCACTGAGCCGAGACCGCTCAACTTCTCCATCACACTGTCAAGATGCTTCAAGGCACAGCGAGCGTAATCCTTTTTAGCAGCCCCCCAGACGCCGTCGTCCGAAATGGGTTTCTTACCCTGCAGGGGCTTACCGGTACCGGGACTGTAATAGATGCCTTTCTTGACGCATTTATAAACCTCAAGCAGAAACGAGACGAACTGTATCTTTTCCGAGGGACGATGCCGATATGTTCCCCTTCCGGCAGCGTCAAAGTCCCAGTATCCCTCGATTTTGTCGTACAGATTCGATCGGCGGAAGATCATCCGCCGTCTTCCCGGTCCGGGGCGCTTTTGGGCATACTTCAGGAGTTTTCTGACCGTGGCCTCGGCTGCAAGGTGACTCCCAATCCGCCGATATGCCTGCGATTGAAGCATCAGCACTTCCCAGCAGAACGAAAAATCACGCTCATCGTAGTTGATTCTCGCCGTTTTCCGAAGCAAGTCGTTGTACTTGCCGTTCTTGTACAGATTGCGCAGGACAACGACAAAATCAGATTCGGTAATTGACAAACCTGTCGCCGGTTGCCGATGCGCCTGGGTAGTTGTGGATGTGGAGGTTGCGGGCTGCTCTTGACGCGGAGCGCCGGAACCTATTGCCCAAACCACAGCAACTGTACAAATTACCGCTATAAAACGAGGCATGACTATTCTGGCCCCTGCTCGGCTTCCGTAAATCCACTCGACATATTCCGTCATCGGCAACAAGAAGGTCGCATCTTGACCGAGATTTCCTCTCTCTTAGTTATTATACACTGTTTTTTGTATTCAGTCCAAGCCGACACTGTTTTGTTAAACACGGCATTCAGTAAATCGGGGCGAAACTTATTGTAAAAATTATTTTCGTAAACCGAATTTCTATTGACAAAACAAGAGTTTGAGGATAAATTCATAATAGACGCGCCGGGTCGGCGGACCGGCACTTCATCCATAAATCATATCTTTTTTTGGTGTCCGCAGACGTGCGTTGAATGCTTTTGTTGGATAAAGCAACGATGGAAGTCTGGTTTGTCGAATTTCGAGCATGTCTCGCCACGGCGAGTCTTCGCTTTGCTACGACCTGCATCTCTGCTCAGGTGTGAACGTGATGGGTGTTACCGTTGAAGTAATCCGGGGTCCTGATAAAGGCAGAGTCTTCCAAATCGACGCCGAAGCCGTTATCGGTCGCAAGAGCGAGTCTCTCCCTGTAACGGACGGTACCGTTTCGCGCGAACATGCACGCCTGAGTATGCACGATGAAAGATGGACAATCGAGGATGCCGGTTCGGCAAACGGAACGTTCCTCAACGGTTCGAAGATAAAAAAAGCGACCCCCGTACAGATTGGCGACCAGATTCGTTGCGGTACGACTCTTCTGGTGTTCGGCGGTTCGGCTTCACGAGCGGCACCGATGAGGATGAACGGGTCCGGCGAACATGAAATGGATGCCGCCATAGTGGCGACTGTCCCCGCCAATGACGACTCGATGATTATCCCCACTCCCGAAGCCGGCGCAGAAGCAATCGTAAACCTCCGCATCCTTTACGACCTGACTACGGAACTGACGTCCGTCTTCGACCTGGACACGCTGCTGCAGCGAACCATAAATGTAATCTTCAAGGTCGTCCCCGCCGACCACGCATTTATTCTCATGATCGATGAAGACGGTCGGTTTATCCCCAAAGCCGTCAGGTACCGCAACGGACCGGAAACCGACACATCCAGTGAAGCACCGGCAAAACCCGCTATTCCTGATATTTCCACCATCCCCATAAGTCGGACAATTATCAACGAGGTCCTTAACAAGCAGGTTGGGGTATTGAGTTCCAATGCCATGCGTGACAAGCGTTTCGGCCCCGGCAAGAGCGTCCTTGAATACGGGATTCGTTCCGCCATTTGCGCACCGATAAAAGGTCTGGACAGAATTCTCGGCGTCATCCACGTTGATTGCAGCGTTTCCGACCACATTTACTCGACGGAGCAGTTACGCCTGCTGACCGCCATCGGCTACCAGACCGGTCTTGCAGCGGAAAACGTCGGACTATACGAATCCGCTGTGAAAAGCGAACGACTGGCCGCCATTGGAGAAACCGTCGCCTTCCTCAGCCACCATATCAAAAACATCCTTCAGGGGCTTCTCGGCGGGACTGATATTGTGGAAAAAGCCATTACCGAAGGTAACGCAGAAAAGGCCGCTGACGCCTGGCCTATCGTCCGTCGAAGCCTGGACCGAATCAATGCCGTCATCCTGAACATGCTGGCGTTTTCAAGGTCCAAACAGCCGCTTCGGGAATTGGTCAATGTCAATTATATCATCAACGAATGTATCGATCTGATGACACCTTATGCCGACGAGCGAGGCGTGGCAATAATAACCGACCTCAACGACCTGCCGGAAATACCGGCAGACCCCGCCGGTTTGCACCAGGCGCTGCTGAACCTTATGACGAACGCCCTCGACGCCATAAGCGATAATACCGGAATCATTACCATCTCAAGCCGATCCGACCCCGCCGACCAACAGATTATCGTCAGCGTCGCCGACAACGGCGTCGGAATCGAGCCTGACCAGATCGACCGGATTTTCGACATCTTCCACTCAACCAAGGGGCAGAAAGGAACAGGCCTGGGTCTGGCGGTAGCGAAAAAAGTTATCGACGAACATGGCGGGAAAATTGATGTAACCTCAACGGCTGGGGAGGGAACAACCTTCACCGTAACACTCTCAACAAACCCGGATAAACTCCGCTCCCCGGACGATACTCATACGCCGTAAATTCGGCACGTTGTGTTTGACCTTCCGGTTATTACCGATATATACTATGTGTAGTCGCTGCACATGGAGATAAGAAATGGCAACAAATCTGGCAATCGACAACAAACTGCTGGAGCGAGCCAGACGTGTGGGAGGGCTTCGCACCAGGAAAGAGACGGTAACGCTTGCCCTTGAGGAGTTCATAGGTAACCGGCAACAGCGATCAGAGGTCAGGAAGCGATTTCTCGAAAATGCAAGAAAATCGAAGTTCCGATCATCAGGCCCCTATCCCACGCGAAATGATCTGCATGAACGCTCTTGACACCAACATATACATCTACGCCCACGACACCCGTGACGTCGACAAGCAGCGTAAGGCACAGGCGCTGATTGAAATCACCGATCCTATCGCCCTACTCTGGCAAGTGGGTTGTGAATTCATAGCCGCAACCCGAAAACTGGAGCCGTTCGGATTCACCAAAAAACAAGCATGGCAAGCCTTAATGGATATGCAGGCCATGGCAAAAACAGTCGTTCTTCCTGAAGCAGACCTGTGGTTGACGGCTCACGAAGTGCAGGAACAGGAAAATATCAATTTCTGGGATGCAATGATCATCGCCGCCTGTATTCACGGTGGAATCGAAGTCCTATACTCCGAAGACTTTGCGAGACAGGAGAGGATTCGCGGAGTGTCGGTTATGAATCCATTTCACTGATGGCGCAAGGTATCCCGCAGCCCCACCATGCCCTATCGGATGATCTTGCCGGAGGCGTACAACAGAATATCACGCATGAATGCGAATGCGCTTTCAAGCGCGTCGCGGCAGTATGTAAAGCGGCCCCGGAATTGTGTCGTTCACCCCGGGGCCGCTGAAATACCACTTTGAAAATCGGATTTACTCGGATGCCTTCCAGTCGCTGTACACGACGTCGAAGTACAGGTTATCTCCGGGCAATGCCAGGATTTTTTCGAGTTTGAAGATTTTACCGTTGATTGGCAGGCGGACGCGAATGGGCGTAACGCCGGCAGCCTGGGCTTCGGTGGTCATCTTCACGTTAAACTGTTTCTGCATTCTCTGTGCCCGTCTTGCCGCATCGCGCACGACGACCTTTCCGCCCCGGTCGGCCGACATGCTGGTAAATTTATCGACCTGATGGAGCGTACCTGTGAAACCACCCTTCGGTGCGGCGAAAAGCCCGCCGGGCTGGCCGTACCTGCCCTCGGCCGGCGCGTAGTAATTCGCCATCACGTGCATCGCCGGAGTGTTCAGTTTGGGCAATTCCACGTGCATTTTACCGCTGGCAGGAGCGGTCTTTTCCGGCGTTTCCACATACACAAGTTCCACCGGGAAACTCGCCAGTTCCCTCGCGCCGACGGCGCTGCGGATTAGCGGAATCAGCACGTTTTTCTTGTCGTCCACTGCCGGGCCGACCGTTTTTCCACCTACCGACGCGGACCATATATCCGCCCCTGCCGGCATCTTCACCCGCAGGAACTGGTTGCGATTGTTTCGGACGGTGTAGATCGCCCTGGTCATTCGCCGCCCGTCGGACAACTGCATTATCGTGTACATCGCGCTATCGACGATAGTTACCAGCACGCTTACTTCGCCGTGCTTCTTGACCGTCAGCGGAATGCTGAATTTGTCGCTGACGTAGCGGAAGCCAAGCAGGATCGGCTGATTCGTCATCGCCGATATCGACGACGGGAGACGCTTGACGTCAATAACGGCTGCGCCGGTAACTTTACCGGCCTTGATTTCAACGTTGGCAAGGGCGATTACACCCACGAAGCCTTTCTCGCGCTCGACACCATCGGCCCGAAGGACCGGAATCTCGACCGCGCCGGCTGACTGCATTTCGTAGGAAATCCGCAGATTATAAGGCCCAATGACCTCGCCACGAGGAAGGACCACCAGTTGCCCCTTGTCCACGCGCCAGTCATGCACGTTTCTGCCTATGACTTCAAGAACGCTGACGCCTTCCGGGACGGTCAGTTTCAGTTCCTTCACAGCAGTGTGAAGAATGTTGAAATCCACCGACTCGGTGCAGATGAGGATTCCTTCAGCCACTGCCACCAGCGTGCGTGTTTCGGCGTAGAGTTTTGTCGGAGCGGCTTTGACTTTGGGAAGGGCGCGCTGCCAGGTGATATTAACGCCTACGCCCGAAGCGATAGCGGCGGCGACGCGGGTTTTTCCGTCATCGACCGTCGTTACCAGCGATTGCGCACCGGCGACCTTCACGTCAACGTCCTTGCCGGCGACCGTCAAATCCAGAACGCTCGAACAATGCGGCGTGCTGACGAAACTGACGCTGCTTGCGCCGGTGCTTTTACGGACGGCTACGGAAAACTTCAGCACAATGTCCATAGAGCCGGACTTCTCCGTCAGCAGTTCATAAACGCTGCCGGTGCTGTGGAGGTACACGCCGAGAGGGAGTTTTACTTCTTTGACGGCTACGCCGGCGGGAAGAATCGGTATCCGCTTCCAGCCTTTCTTGCGCAGGATGTCAAGTTTGACATTACGGGTGAATTGCGCGCCGTCAGCCGAGAGCGTCCCGACGTATTGGCTGGAGGTAACGATATAATCCGCCGGCGGAGGGATTTCGGGCTTCTCCTTGGGCTTAGTCCTCTTGACCGACCATTCCAGAAGGACTTTAAAATCCTTCCATGGAAGGTTGACCATCGTTTTGTCCATACCCTTCAGGTCCTTCAGCTCCACGCCGAGAAGTTCCTGAACGTCTTTCCATGGAATCGTCAGGACATTCGGGTCTTTCACAACCCCAGGCTGGCCGTATCCGGTAATCTTGACGAATTCAGCCCAGCTGAGGATTACCTTGCTCTCGCCGTCGCCCGCTTTTGCCTTGCCGGGCCCGGCAGCGAACAACGAAGCCGTCAGCCCCAATACGCAAACAACCACTACCATTACCTTTGCTCGTTTCATCGTGATGCTCCTTTCTGTTGATATTCTGCTCGAATGACCATTTTGTCGGACGGTTTCAGCAGCGTCCGTTCAAACCTGAAAAGTTGCCCCACGCGAGGCACTTCGATATTCTGCGGGACCTCGACGAACCCGACGCTGGTCGGCGTTTCGCGCCAATGCTGCATGGCACCGGCCTGGATGATTGTCAGGTATCCGCCGTTATCAATAACCAGGTATCCTTCGTGCGTAAGGTTTATAGCGTTGCCGCTTACGTCCAGCACGTTTCCCCTGTCGCCGGCGTAGGAGAGGTTGGCGAACATTTCGTTGGACAGGCGGGCGTCGGTTCCGATGATGGTTTCCTGGAGGCGGGCGTTGGTTTCCGCCGCCGGCCCGCTGCGGCGGGTTACTTCAGTGTCCAGTTCCATCAGTGCGCGAAACTGGGCCTCGTTAATCACAGCCCAGTTGACGTCATTGCTGCCACGCCTGAACCGCACGCCAAGCGCAGCAGCCGCGCGGATATCGGCGTTGACGTTGAGGCTGTGAACCGCAACCTTCTGACTAAGGTTGAATCGGAGTTTCGAGATAAGTTCGCGGCTGCTGACTCTCTGCCCCCCCAACAGGAGCGTGCCACCATCGGGGACCGTAACGGTCGCCTTCAGGTCTCCCTGCATTCGGCCTTTGCCTTTACCTTTGCCTTTGCCCTTAAGCGCCCAGTCGTAATTACGACGGATAAATTCATCGAGTTCCGCGTCTTTGATTTGAACCTGTTTTCCACTGCGCCACTGTCCGCCGTGCCAATGGCCATCCGTATCCACAACACGCATCCTCGCGCCGCTGGATGGTTCCTCGGCCTCCTGCTGGGCGATCTTTTTTCCTTCTTCAACCTGAGGCCCACGGGCCTGGCGAAGTTGGACCAGAAGGTCCATCAGGGCTTGCTGGTTCTCGGCTGTGCTTGTAACGATAATCTGCCCACCCTGTTCGCGGATAGAGCCGTGCTTTCCGCCTGTCTTACGCCAGGTGTTCGGGTCGATGGTAGAGCGAATCAGGCCCAGAACATCTTCAATCATTTCATCTCGTGTTTTCTCGTCATCATCGTCATCGTCCTCATCATCGTCGCCCCAAGCCAAACCGGCGGCATTGTTGTTATTACCCGACCGGCGGAGGGTAACCTTGGGGCCTTTGAAATTAGGCGCGCGAATGACCAAATCGCGGATGTCATAGACCATCGTAACAGGCCCTGTGGGCTTCCGGGCCGGCGTTGTTGTCGTTATGTCGGTCGGTTTGGGTTTACGCCTGGCCGTAATATCCGGCCAGTCTTCTGGATAATTCATTAGTACATGCCACGGAACCTTGGCCCGCCGGGCATCGTTCAATTGCTTGATCTCTTCCCGCATGGAAGTCCTGTGCGCATCCTTTGCGTCGAGGATTTGTACAAAGCGGTCCAGTCTGGTGTACGATTTCTTAGCCCAAGCGTCGTCTGGAGCAAGTTTGAGGATTTG
>DAOVLV010000075.1 GCA_030631085.1 Planctomycetales bacterium
AATTCGCAGTGGCAAGCTTCAATGCCTCCATAAAATCCGCCTTGGCGCCTGCGTAATCCCCGGCCTTGACTTTCTGGTTCCCGGCATCATACGCCTCTTTGTACGTTCCGTAACCGCAAGACGCAGAAACCGTCAGTATCATAACAACAGCCACCAATACACAAATTAGCGTGTTCATATTAGATTCCCTTTGTCCGATTGTTCCGTCCAGGCGCGCCCGATGACGACTCCTCCCTTCGTTCCGAGTTCCGGGGACGAGTTCCGGGTTTCGGCTCACAATGCCCCGATAATCCCGCAGATGATGAGAAAACTGATCCATGCCAGAAAGACGGCTGCTACGGCGATGTACTTCCACGGGCGTGGATCACCGCTGCGATCTGGAACGCCGTCGATTACGTCCACAGGCTCAGGCCGGTTTGTTTTATCCTGCCCGGACGATGTGTCGGATTTTTTTCTGCCGGTGGACATCGGTCAGTTATTGCTTTCGAACACCTCGTCTGGCCCGAAGGCCCTGGCGAAATCGTACACGTCGCGGAAGTCGTCGATGGTGTCGGTATCGCTTTTGTTCATCAGCCCGTTATCGGTCAACAGATAAACCATGTTTCCGAAGTCCATCGTCTCACGGATACCCCAGTGTCCCAGTACGGCCGGAGCCATCAGCCCCCACCGCTCCAGCGCCTCGTCGCGGAGCGCAAGACAGAGTTGCCCACCCGTTACGTGGTGCGGGCCTTCAGCGTCGGATTGCTCGGAATAGGATTCCTTCACCGCTCGCGCCAGGCCGTCGTGGAGAAAGGCAAACGCCTCGCGCGGATAACGCCCGTCGCTACGGACAACCTCTTCAAATATCTTTTCAGGTTTCTCGCTCATTGGTCCAAAAGTTTTCTTGGGAATAACGGGTCGGATTTGGCCGTTTTTGTTCCCGGCTCAATCAGCCCGAAGCGTCCTCGCTCGCTCAATGTCCCGTCGGAGACGCCGGAGACGCCCAGATGCGCCAGACCCTCTGCTGACTTTTCCGGCATGAACGGTTCGAGGTAACTTAACACTATCCTGACGGCTTCGGCGCAGGTGTAAAGTATCGTCCCCAGACGCTCTCGTTGCGACGGGTCTTTTGCCAGTTTGAATGGCTCGGTCGCGTCGATATAGCGGTTCGTCGCCGAGGCGACCTCCAGGGCAGCGCCGATGTACTCGCTGAATCGGCAACGGGACATCATCTCCGCCGATTTGCCCTGAAGGTGCTCTATCGGTTCGGCGAGAAAGTCGGCTTCGACGCCTTCCAATTCCCGCTGTTGCGGTTCGGGCACGATACTGTCGAAATACCGTCCTATCATATTGACCGTCCGGCTGAGCAGATTTCCCAGGTCGTTCGCCAGTTCTGTATTATAACGTCTCCCGAAGGCTTCGCCGGAGAAATCGCCGTCGGCTCCGAACGTAACCTCTCGCAGCACGAAGTACCGGAACACGTCGCGGGAGTATTCCCCGCAGAGTTCCGAAAGCACCTCGCACGAGATGAAGTTGCCCAGGCTCTTGGACATTTTTTTACCTTCGCAGGTCCACCATCCGTGGGCGAAAATTGTTTTCGGCAGCGGGATATCCAGCGCCATCAGCAGGCAGGGCCAATAGACCGCGTGGAACCAGAGTATATCCTTACCGATAAGGTGTACGTCCGCGGGCCAGTATTTGTCGCCTTTGGCGTCGAACTCATCGCCGATTCCGGGCATTCCCAGAGCGGTGATGTAATTGCTCAGCGCGTCTATCCAGACATAGACCGAATGGTCCGGGTCGTTGGGCATCGGCACGCCCCATCCGCCGAGTTTTTCGCTCTGGCGGGAAATGCTCAGGTCTTCGACGCCCTGGGCGAGTTTGCTGAGCACTTCGTTCCGACGCGATGTCGGTTGGACGAACGTCGAATCGGTCTCGATGTGCGCGATGAGTTTCGGGATCCATTTGCTCAGGCGGAAGAACCAACTCGGCTCGCTGTACCGCACCAGGGGTTTGCCGGAAATGGCGCTTTTATACTCGTTATCGCGGGCCGCTGATTCGGTAACGAATTCTTCCTGCCCTTCGTCGTACCAACCCTCGTATTTACCGAGATAGATTTCGTCGCGCTCGATGAGCCGGCGTATGATTTCCTGCACCCGCTCTTCGTGACGAGGCTGCGATGTGCGGATGAAATCGTCGTTGGAGATGTTCAGTTTGGCCCAGAGGTCCTGAAAATGCACGACGACCTCGTCGGCCAGTTCCTGTGGGCTGACGCCTTTGTCGGCGGCGGCCTTGACGATCTTGATACCGTGCTCGTCCGTACCGGTCAGAAAACGTACGTCGAACCCTTCAGCCCGGTAGTACCTCGCAAGCACGTCGGCGGCGATCGTCGTATAGGCGTGGCCAATGTGGGGTGCGTCGTTAACGTAGTAAATCGGTGTCGTTATGTAAAATTTCTCGCTCATATATCAGTACCGGACCCTACAGCATCGCCAACGGCGCGAAAAAGTCAAGCGTCGTAGTGGTCCCAATAGCGTAAAGTGATTGTGTGTAAGTTCTGGCAGGTCGAGCAATATCGCAGACCTGAAGGTCGGAGCGAAGCAGAGACTCGCTGCGGTGAGGCTGGAAACAGGGTCCAATACTATCCTTTTATTCCGCCGATTCTGACGCCTCGGATGAAGTATTTCTGGCCTATGATGAAGGCGATCAGGAGCGGGATTATGTGCATGATGGAGGCCGCCATCAGCAGCGTCCACTCGGTGCGGTACTGGCCCTGGAAGGATCGTATCAGGATGGGCAGCGTCATGATGTCCTCGTGGTATGTAACGATCAGAGGCCACATATAAGCCCGCCAGGAGCCCATGAAGGTAAAGATAGCCAGTGTCGCCAGTGCAGGGCGGCTGAGCGGCAGCATGATGCGCCAGTATATTCCCCAGGTGCTCGCCCCGTCGATACGAGCGGCCTCTTCGTAGTCCTTCTCGATGGACATGAAGAACTGCCTCAGCAGGAATGTGCCGTAGGCGCTGAACATACCCGGGACGATCAGGGTGAAGTAACTGTCCAAACCCACCGGACGCCCCATGTAGGTGTTCTGGAACATGTAATAACTGTGCGAAAAAAGAGTTACCGATGAGCCGGACAGCCAACTCAACGCCCCATCAAACCACAGGGGCAATTGGCTGGTAAAGATGAACACCGGAATCATAGTGACGCTGCCGGGGATCATCATCGTGGCCAGATACGCCAGGAACAATTTGTCGCGTCCGGGGAATTTGAGTCGTGCGAAGGCGAACGCCGCCAGAGAAGAGGTGAATACCTGTCCAAACGTAACCAGGCTGGACACGATGATACTGTTGATGTAGGCGCGTCCGAACGGAACGGCTTCGACGGCATCGGCGAAGTTCTTGGTATGAGGGAACGACGCGGGGACCAGCCACCGCAGAAAGCCGCCAACCTTCTCGGGGGACACAGAGACGTCCCTGGGGTCTATGAAGGCCGTCCGCAACATCCAGACGAACGGGAAGACCATGGTAACGGCCAGTGCCGTCAGGAACACGTAGGTAAGGACCGTCGTCAACCTGATCGGAGCGCGTTGTCGGGAAAGCGTGGTTAGTTCATCCATAGTGCACGAACCTCTTACTGGCGCGCCAATTGAACATTGTCAACGCGAAAACGATCAGGAACAGGAACCATGCGATACTTGCGGCATATCCCATCTTGAACCACATGTACGCATTCTGATAAATGTAAAAGCCGATCGTGGTGGTGGACCCCGCCGGTCCGCCGCCGTCGGTCATAATATGGGCCTGCTGAAACCCGCCCTGGAACCCCCCGATGATGCTCATTATGAAGATGAAAAACGTCGTCGGGCTTACCATAGGCCAAGTGATCTTCCAGAACCGCTGCCAAGCGCCTGCCCCGTCGATTTTGGCGGCCTCGTACAGCGCCGGCGGAACGCTCTGGAGCGCCGCCAGGTACAAGATCATGTTCATCCCGCCCATCGATCCCCACAACCCCATCATGATCAGCGCAGGCTTGGCCCAAGCCTCTTCCTGCAGCCAGGCCGGACGAACGTCGTACCACTTCGGCCAAGCGGATAACTCACCCCCGAACCAGCCTGTTACGTTGCGGACCCCGTCGTACATCCAGGACAAGCAATCGTAAGCGTTCCCCAGTACCATGTTGATGATGCCATAATCCGAGTTCAACAGCCACATCCACAGCAGCATTGTCCCTATCCCGGCGGTGATGGAGGGAAGAAAAAAGAACGTGCGGTACAACACCATACCGCGCAACTTCTGATTCAGCATGACCGCCAGAAACAGCGACAAAAGGATGCCGATGGGAATTGCCAGCATCAGGGCCAATGTGTTGAACAGGTATCCGTGCTCAAGTGGACAGTCGGTTATCCAAGGAATCGAAAAGAAGGGATTTTTCCAGAAGTCCGCGTCAACCAGCAGGTTCCGGAAGTTTTCCAGGCCCACCCACCTGTACGGCGTCAGCAGGTCCCACTTGTGAAAACTCAGCACCAGCGACGCAAGGACGGGCAGGGAAGTGAATATCAGAAAGCCCAGGACGTTCGGAAGGATGAACAGGTATCCTGCCAGTGCGGCGCGTCGTCGCCAGGTAGTAGCGAGTTTAGTTTTTTTCACGGTCCACCTTCCTCCTTCCAGAGACGGTCCAGCCCCTTCTGATAGATGCGTGTGAAGTTCCGGCAGGCCTCTTCGGGCGTGCGCCGACCCTGACTAACGAAATTCAATTCATCCAGCGCTTTGCGAAGGTACTTTCCCATCCCTCTGAACTGGAAATCCTTAGGCCTGGCGTCGGCCATAATTTCCGCCCAGATACGGTCATTTTCCGGCGGGATGCCCGGATGATTGACCATCCGTTCAGCAACGGCGCGATTGGACACCAGCGCGCGACCGGCCTCCATGGACAACTCGCTGGAGTACTCATCGGTGAGGAATTTGACCAGTTTCCAGGCCTTTTCGGGATAGTGCGTCTGCGAGGAGATCATCCACGACCCGCCGATAAAAACAGTTGCCCTGTTGACCGGCCCGCGCGGAAGCGGGGCGACGTCCCAGACGAAATCCGTCTTTCCGAAGAGGTCCCCATAGGCCCACCGCGTCGTCAGCAGCATCGCCAGGTGCTGTTCCTTGAAGAAGATGTCGGTGGTTTGCTGGCTGGCGCCCTCGACCTGCGTATATCCCGTCGGCGCGCTCTTATCCACCCACATTATATCGTACATCCACCGAATGGCCTCAATCGCCTCGGGAGAGTCCATCAGGCAGCGTTTCTGGTCCTTGCTGATGATTTCTCCGCCGTTCTGCCAGATGTAGGAGGGAAAACGGTTCATGCTGAACCCGATGGTGGCGCCATATACGTCGGTCCGCCCGTCGCCGTCACGGTCCTGGGTGAGCGCCTTGGCGGCGTGGCGGAAATACGCCCAGGTCCACTCCCCGCTGGGATACTCCAGCGGCGGCTCGCCGGGCTTTCTGTTTTTGTTGTATTCGTCGAAGAGGTCCTTGTTGTAATACAACGCCACCGGCGAGCCTGTGTCCGGCAGGGCGTATATCTTTCCCTGATACCGCACGCTGTCAATCACGCTGGGAAAGAACCTATCGAGGCTGAATTTCTCGTCCTCGGCGATGAACTTATCCAGCGACAATATGGCTTTACGCTTGGCGTAGTAGGGTATGTCCTGATAGGCGGTGTAGGTTACGTCGGGGGCGACGTTGCCGGTAACCATCGTCAGGTATTTGTCCGGGCCTCCGGTTACCAGGCGAACCTTGACGTCGGGATTTTCCTTTTCGAAGACGGCTATCCGCTGGCGGTTCATCTTGTTATAGGCAGGCCAGCTCCAGTCGAACAGCGCCAACTCCACCTTCCTGCCGGACTGCTCCGCCCGGCAGGTGGAGAATGAGTACGCTATCCCCACCAGCACCAGTGCTATCAGCAGCCAGACAACAACTTTCATCGTCATTTCCTTGTGACGCCGCTCCGACCTTAAGGCCTGTCAAATCCACAAAAGCCTAATTTTCCCGTCCGATAATGTCAAGGATTTTCGCAGGATGAGCAGTTTTCGCCCGGTGCGGCGCGCCGTCGCCGGGTGATAGCGGGTTTGGTTTTTCACGGCCCGCCTTCCTCCTTCCAGAGACGGTCCAGTCCTTTCTGGTATATGCGTGTGAAGTTCCGGCAGGCCTCCTCGGGCGTGCGCCGACCCTCAGGAATGTATGCCTGGATTTCATTCATTGCCCTGTCAAAGTAATGTCCCATTCCCTTGAATTCACAGTCTTTTGGGCGGCTATTCTTCATGATGTCGATCCAGATGTAATCATGGGCCGGTGGTTCACCCGGATGATGGAGCAATCGTTTGGCCACAGCGCGATTGGCCGACAGCGCCCGCCCGCAGCGCATGGACATTTTGCTGGATTCCTCTCCGACAAGGAACTTTGCCAGTCGCCAGGCCTCTTTCGGATGGCGCGTCTGTGAAGAAATCATCCAGACGCCGCTGAGGTAGAGGCTCGTCCCGTTAACCGGGCCTCTTGGATACGGGGCGATGTCCCAGACGAAATTCGTCCGTCCCAGCAACTCATTATAGGCGTACCGCGCGGTCAGCAGCATTGCGACGCGCTCTTCGCGGAAATAGGCCATACCCGATTGCTGACTGGCGCCCTCGATCTGCGTGTGAGCCGTCGGCGCACTCTTGTCCACCCACATCATCTCGTACAACCAGCGAATACCCGCGATCGCTTCGGGAGTGTCCATCAGGCAGCGTTTTTTGTCGGCGCTGATGACTTCTCCGCCGTTCTGCCAGACCGGGATGGGAAAGCGGTTTCGGTAGAATCCCAGAAGCGTCCCGTACACATCCGTCTGCCCGTCGCCGTCGCGGTCCTGGGTGAGCGCCTTGGCGGCGTGGCGGAAATCCGCCCACGTCCACTTCTTATCGGGATAGGTCAGCGGCTTGTCGGGATCCTTGCTGTTGTATTCGTCGAAGAGATCTTTGTTGTAGAACAGCGCCACGGGCGAACCGTTGTCCGGAAGGCCGTATATCCCGCCCCGGTACCGCACACTGTCCACCGCACAACCGAAGTAATCGTCGAGGCTGAAGTCTTTGTCATCGGCAATGAATTCGTCCAGCGCCAATATGGCCTTGCGCTTTGCGTAGTAGGGAATGGCCGTATGGCCCCCGATGGTTACGTCGGGCGCCACGTTGCCGGTAACCATCGTCAGATATTTGTCCTCGCCGCCGGTAACCAGCCGAACCCTGATGTCGCGGTTTTCGGCCTCGAAGATTGCTATCCGCCGGTGGTTCATTTTGGTATAGGAGGCCCAGTTCCAGTCGAACAGCGTCAACTCCACCCACCTGCCGGACTGCTCCGCCCGGCAGGTGGAGAATGAGTACGCTATCCCCACCAGCACCAGTGCTATCAGCAACCAGACAACAACTTTCATCGGCCACTCCCTGTTACACCGTTCCGACCTTAAGGCTTGTCAAATCCGCAAAAACCTAATTTTCCCTAATGCTACTGTCAAGGATTTCCGCAGTATGAGCAGGTATCCGCCCAGCGCGGCGCGTCGAATAGTGGATTGGGTTTTTCACGGCCCGCCTTCCTCCTTCCAGAGACGGTCCAGCCCTTTCTGGTATATGCGTGTGAAGTTCCGGCAGGCCTC
>DAOVLV010000119.1 GCA_030631085.1 Planctomycetales bacterium
CATCGCTACTCGAAGCAACTACCCGCGCCGGCCTAAGGTTACGGCCGCTCCGCAACGAATTGCGGGTCTGCGCTACTCGCGCAGTCAGCGATGCTTACGTCAAATGGCTTGCCAAGGCGTAGTCCGAAGGACAAAGACTGGAGACGAGCGGAATTGAACCGCCGACCTTCTGGTTGCAAACCAGACGCTCTCCCAACTGAGCTACGTCCCCGGTCCGATTGCGGATTGAAAAAAAACATAGAACGTTTACCGGCTTTCTTCTTTCAATCCGCAATCCGCAATCCGCAATCAAATGGGCCCGGTTGGATTCGAACCAACGACCTCGCCCTTATCAGGGGCGCGCTCTAGCCAACTGAGCTACGAGCCCTTCTCATTGCGGATTGTGGATTGCAGATTGCGGATTGAAAAAAAACAGAGGATGCTCACCGACTTTCGTTTTAATCCACAATCCGAATTCCGCAATCCGCAATCCGCAATCAAAATAATAACAGACCTGAATCCACAGTCAATATCTCTTTGTCGGCAAGTTGGAGGAAAAACTGAACATCAAGGCGAACAAGGGGGAGAAGGTATCGGGAACCTATTCCTGCCGGCTTCGCTCCAGCGACTCCACTACGAGTTTCGGACGAAAGGAGGTGTCTTTATGCTCGCGGGACGCGACGTTCATGGTTTCACGGAACGACTCGTCCACCGCCTGCAGCAGAATACCGTGGTTGCTCGAAGGCTGCTTTATCCATTCCCGAACCGTATGCACGAAATCGGAACTGGACAGCACCATCTTGTAGCCGACTCTGCTGATTGTCTTGAATCGTACCAGAGAAGCAGAATCACGATCCGCAACGGCATTGACGCCCGGCACGCCGGCAGCGCCGGGAACCGACCAGCGATCCGGATATGCCGCAAATATCCAACTGGCCTCGCCCTGCTTTGGGGCATCTCCAACCACTCCCATGCCTTCACCCCACGGACGCAGAACCCGGAAGACATCGGTCCATGACTGGCATCTCACGCATGGATCCTTCATTCCGTGCTCCCAGCCGGTGAGCGTCAGGTGGGCATTCACTACGGCTGTCGGATCCGTCAGAGCGGTCAGGTCGAACTTCAGCAGGGAGCGGTAAATCTCATCCGTGGGCTGGTGAAGTCCCCGTCGGCCCGTCCTGAGCACGTCCTGCTTTCCCTGATTCCATTTATACGCCGGATTGAGAGTATCTGCGAAACTGCCTCGCACATCGACGTCGCGGGTTCCGTCATATCCGTTAAACCCGTCCTGGAACACGTTGACAAACAGTTTGCCGGTCTCAAGGGTAGTGAAGGACGTGGGTTCCGACCACTCCGACCAGACGCTGGAGGTGTTGCGGATCCGGACACGCCAGAAGTATCGCGTCTGGCCTTGCAGATCGGCGAAGGCGACATGGCTCCGTACTTCGTCCCTGCCCTTATTATAGATGAACGTTTGAAAACCGCTCTCGGTTGAAATTTGCCACTGGGAAGCGACAATACCGTTCGATGTCCCGGAGTACTCCAGCGCCGGATTGCTGGAGACGCCCTCCTGGCCATCGCACGGATAATAGTTCTTCGGACGTGCCGTCACGCTTTGTTCCTATATATTCAGTCCATATGCCGGGACTTCGTCCCGGCCTACAATCTCACATTTGGCAGATAAGCGCCCATCTTCACCAGCCGGCGCTGCAATTCTGACATGTCGAGGCTGCGGGTGTTGGTGTTTTTCTCGACCGCTAATGCGGCTGCGACTCCAGCGGCTTGGCCTGTGATGTAGCAGCCCGGCATCACGCGGACGGAACTCTGCATAAATCGGTCCGCACTGATACACCGACCTGCCACAAGGACATTTGTGAGTTTTTTCGGAACCAGGCAACGGTACGAAATACCGTAATTTTCGCCTGGAGCCAGGCGCAGATTCTCCCACTCATCCTTGAACTTGTCAAAGTCGGCTTCGTCCGTCCCGGCAGGATGTATATCGACCGGGTAGGAGTACCGGCCTATCTCGTCGTCGAAGACGGCCTGCTTCTTGAAGTCATCCAGGCACAGGACGTAATCGCCCATTATCCGCCGCGTCTCCCGCAGCCCCAGCAGCGAACCGGTGGCGACCAACTCCATCTTTTCGAAGCCCTTAAGATACTCCTTGTAGTAACGCTCGTATTCGAGCATCGACTTTCTGCCCCAGACGAGACCTTTGGTCAGCGACCTTTCATCCGTGCCGTCGGTGCCGAAAGTGTGTCCTATATTCCCACCGCCGATGTCTTCCGACACCGGCCACATCCCCGGCAGGTGGCGGTCTTCATTGGTGAATACCTTGTCTTTGAATGCATCTTCCAGCCTGGCGTTTTGATGAGGCAGGTCGGATTTTTTCCAAGCCTCGAAATCGACGTTCGCCCACAGGCTGCAAAGCGTTCCGGGCATGAGGTTGCCCTGTTCGTCGCCTTTTTCGAACGGCGCACCGGCCCATGCGGCCAGGTCGCCGTCTCCGGTGCAGTCGATGTAAATCTTTGCCTTGACGGCAAATATGCCGCTTTTCGCGGCGCAGACGGCGGCTGTTACACGCCCGGCGTCGGTTTCGACCCCGATCAACTGTGTCTGAAAGGTGAAATCCACGCTGGCTTCGGACGCCAGTTCATCATAGACTCGCTTGAGGACTTCGACCTTTATGCCAACTGTGTCGTCATTGGAGTTTTCCGGGTTGTCGTCTGGTCCTGTGCCGTCGGCAGAGCGAAGGCGAGTGAGGATTTCCTCTCCGAATCCGCCAGCGAGGAAATTTACGCCATCGCCGAACTGCATGAACGCCGGAACCAGTGCGGCTGTTCCCATCCCGCCGAAGCAAGTATGCCCTTCTGCCAGAAAGACTCGTGCTCCCTGTCGGCCCGCCGCCACCGCCGCCGATACGCCCGCCGGACCGCCGCCGGCGATGAAAACGTCCACATCATGGCGGATGGGTATCTCACGTTGGAAAACGATACCGTCGGCTTGAGAACGCTTTGTCATAACCAATATACTCCTCTAAATGCCGGGACTTCACTGCGTTTCGTCCCAGCCTACGATTTCGTCGCGCAGATTACTATGGTGAGGTATTCCATTTGATTATCTTTGGCGCCGAATCGCTCGTTCAGGTGAGGCTGAACCTGCCGGAGGTAATCCGAATCCAGCACGGATAGCGGTTTGATTTGTATATTTCCCCAACCATTATCGGCGAGGATTTCGCGATATTCAGCCGGCCTGAGGCGGTTCGGCTGGCTCACATATCTGCAAAGGTGGTAGTAGAAATCCGAATAGCGATAGATGTTCAGCGGGTCCCGGCTGCGGAGCCAGCGTGTGTGCGTCTGAAGATCGATCACAGCCAGGAAAACCGCTCCGGGATTAACTACGTGATTGAGTTGCTTGATTGTCCGATCCACATCGTCGAAATGTTCGAACGCTGCCTGGCTTAAGACGAAATCCACACCTTCGCCGTCCAATACGGAAAGGTCGAAATTCCTCCGACAGAGATAATTCAACCGATCAGCCTGATCTGATTGAACGCGCTCCAACTGCTGATGTAATTCCACGATGATTGCCTTGTCGTAATTGTCTTTTTCAAAGCGGCGGAATAAGGCTTCGTAGAATTTTTCGCTGTTTTGGGCAAGTAGGTTGTTTGCGTCTATAGCGTTGTATTTACGTACGCCTTTGGCCAGGAGTATAAGACCGACGCCTAGGTCCTGGCCTGGGCCTAGTTCGAGGATGTTTTTACCATCTATTTCCGCCGGCTTGCCGAGATATGTATTGAGATACGCCAGCCAGTTTTCGACGACCTCGAAATCGTACTTGACGCACCGGTCAATTTGGGACGGGTCGAAGTCCCTCGCCCGGCGGTATCCAAAATAGTAATATCGGAGTTTATTGGCTGCCAGGGCCAAAGCGCCCAGGACGTGATACGTAAGATTCCGCACATGCGGCGGGTTTAATGTTTGGACATCAACCATCGCTACCGTCGGCCTTTTTTGCGTTTATTCCGTTGTTTTTTGGTCAGGCGTTTGGAGCGTTGTTTGACCTTGAAACCGCCGGCTCCGAACATGTCCATATTGCCCATCTGCTTGGCGAACTGCATCCGGTCGCGCATACCCATCCCGGCCATTTGCTTCATCATGCCGGCAGCGGCGGTGAAAGATTTTACCAGACCGGAGACGTCCTGCGTCTCGCACCCGCTGCCACGTGCAATCCGACGCCGGCGCGAAGAGTCGATAGCCGACGGATTGGACCGCTCGGTTTTGGTCATGGAGTTAATAATCGCCTCCATGTGGTCTATCTCGCCGCCGTCGAAGTCCATGTGCTTGAGTTGGCTACCGACGCCGGGCATGAGTTTGAGAATGTCCTTCATCGGACCCATTTTTTTCATCTGCTTCATCTGGCCGAGGAAGTCGTCGAGCGTCAGTGCACCCTTTGCCATCTTGGCCTGGAGCGCCTCGGCCTGGTCGGCGTCGAAAGTCGCCTGGGCCTTTTCAACCAGCGTTACAACGTCGCCCATTCCGAGGATTCGTCCGGCCATGCGGTCGGGGTGGAATTCCTCGATGGCGTCGAGTTTTTCGCCGACTCCGATGAACTTGATGGGTTTTCCGGTAACGGCTTTGACCGACAATGCCGCTCCGCCGCGAGCGTCGGAGTCGAACTTCGTCAGTATCACGCCGTCGAGTTCAAGGCGATCGTTGAACTCCTTTGCCGAGTTGACGGCGTCCTGACCGGTCATGGCGTCGCAGACGAGGTAAATCTGGTGTGGGCTGACGGCGCGGGCGATGTCGGCAGCCTCTTTCATCATCTCTTCGTCGATGTGAAGCCGGCCCGCGGTGTCGATGATGACCACGTCGCATTCGTTTTTACTCGCCCATGAGATGCTCTTTCGCGCGACGCGGACGGGGTTCTTCTCGCCTTCGATCCTGAAGCACGGAACGGAGACCTGCTCGCCCACGACGGACAACTGCTTGATGGCAGCTGGTCGCTGGAGGTCGCAGGCGACAAGCATCGGATGCTTGCCCTGTGCCTGCATGAACTTCGCCAGTTTCCCGCAGGTGGTCGTCTTTCCGGAACCCTGCAGGCCCGCCATCATTACAATCGTCGGCGGGGGGGAGACGTAATAAATCCGCGTATCGACCGGGCCCATCAAATCGACCAGTTCGTCGTGGACGATCTTGACCATCATCTGGCCCGGGTGGAGGCTCTTGATGACTTCCTGCCCCCGGGCTTTTTGGACGACGGATTCACAGAATTCACGGACGACTTTGTAGTGCACGTCAGCAGCCAGCAGTGCCTGGCGAATATCGCGCATCGCGTCCTTGACGTTCTGGTCGGTAATCTTGCCCCGCCCGGACATCTTGTAAAAAATCCCGGAAAACTTATCTGTCAATGCTTCAAACATGGTTTGTGAAGGATAACAAATTCCCCTGATGCGTGAAAGGTCTGTTTAGCGGCGGTCGGTACGACCGCTTTGAAGGTCGTCGTACCGACGACCGCTAAACAGGAGAAAGTCGCGTAACAAAACTCCAATTTTGCGATGGTAGTCCCGCCTTGACGGGATTCATCTCAATGTATTCCACCGCCGCGCGAAGGGTTTCCTCGTTGTTGATAAAAACCTCCCAGCAACCCCTGGCCCATGGAGTAACCTTGAGTCCTAATGCGCGTGTAGCCGCCCCTTTAAACTGATTGACAAGATACTCAATTCTGTACCCTGAGCGGAGCACAAGGATATGCACATGGTCATTCATTATCGCGCAGGCGGGAACGATCAAATCAAGGCGTTTGACAACCTGGGCAAATCCCTCCGCCACGATTGGTCGAGTTGAATCGTTGATGAAATACGGTCGGCGAGACAACTTCGGAGCAGCCACAGTCCAGAACCTCCGAAGAGTTTTTCCGGGCGGTTGCGGGGCTTGTCTTCCGTATTTGATCTCGCCCAACTCGCTGAGTTCCGCATTATAAATTTCTCTGGAAAACGAACCTCGCGGATCGTTCGGTAACCACGTACCGTAAGTGGTGAAGATAGCGTGATAGGCGATAATCAATACGATTCTCCGAGTCTCGTTTAGCGGCGGTCGGTACGACCGCTTTTGAGTCGTCGTGATTATTTTAGGTCGTCGTACCGACGACCGCTAAACCAACTCGCTTCCTGACCTCTTCGTGATCAATGCCTTCGCCGGTGTCCAACTGCTCCAGCCCCTGTTCGATTTTCATCTGGACGTACAATTCATCCATGATATCAGCGACCGACACATCACCGGGAAGCCGGGAGATAATTTCAACTGCTCTTTCCTTAGTCG